>JAICKY010000002.1 GCA_025927655.1 Candidatus Saccharimonadota bacterium
CCAGGGGCTATGCGGTCAGCACGGTTGGCCTGGAGGAGGAGACCATCCGAAACTACATCCGTGACCAGGAGAAAGATGAACTCGCAGCTGAAGCAGGACGCTTTTAGTCTCAGCTAACGTCGTATAACACTAAATTCGCGGCGGCATCGCCTTTTAGGCGACCCCACTCATCAAGCCACCGGCTTGTCCGGTGGTGTCTCACTAAATTCTAGCTAATGTAGCTAGAATTGTCAATAGCTTAAGCAATTTGCTCAGAGATTTCCCGGCCACATGCCAACAACTCCCAAGGCTTTCAGCGTGGGCTCAACATCCTCCAACTCACCGAAGAGGGTTTCGACCTGAGTAGTCGGTAGGGCTACCATAAAGTTATTCCAGATCAAACAGAGTTCGACGTTTTATTTTGTCGGACTCTTTTGTGATATTACCTCCGTTATTCTGGAGTTTGATTCCTCGGAGGCGCTTACCGCTTGTCTTTAATATTGACACACGTTGTCTATGTATATACAATTGTATATATGAACAAATATACGGCCACAGTTATAAAAACGGGCAACTCTTATGCGCTACGTGTGCCAAAACGATACGTTGAGGATGCCCAGCTTAAGTCTGGGCAGAAAACGGTGATCACACTGCCTATACCCGAACCAAAGCAAAACCGCGAAAGGATCCAAGAAACCATTCGCCAGTTGCAGGAGGTCGGCGTCTATAAAGACATCAAAGATCCAGTGGCTTGGCAGCGTGAAATCCGCAAAGATCGTCCACTGCCCGATAGGGGGTAAGTAGTTCATGATTATTCTCGACTCTAACGCATTTATTTATCTCGCAAATGGGACGCTTGACCGGAAGATAATCAGTAATGAAGATATTTCCCACGCCAGTATTACCAAGATTGAAAGCTTGGGCTTCTCACGTATTTATGCCAATGAGCTATTATTACTCGAAATACTTTTTAGCGAGTCATATAACTTGCCCCTTACCGATGATATAGTGGAGCGCGCCGTAAAACTTCGCCAAGTAAAAGGTATGAGTCTCGGGGATGCGATCATTGCCGCTACGGCGCTTGAGCACGATTATGAATTGTGGACGGCCAATGAAGCGGACTTTGCCCATATTGATGGCTTACGGTTACGCAATCCACTCAAGCCTTAACCCTAAATGTCCAACACCTTCAATCTTTCATCAATATATTCCAACTCACCGAAGAGGGTTTCGATCTGAGTGGTCGGTAGGGCCACCAGTAGAAGATTGCAGATAGAAATAAGTACCCCGGCTTCAGTTTTGAAGCCGGGCGCTTTTTCTTCCGGTAGATTAATTCGATTCTCTTTGCCGATTTGATATGACGAGGCAAACAACCTGTTCGAGGTAAAGCTTCATGATGAAACCCCAATGAACACAACCAGCAATCGGCTTTTTTCGGTGCTTATTACGCTGGCAGAGAAGTTACAGACACACGCCATCGTCGCAGAAACCCCCAGCGGTGTCACTGTCTTGCAGATTGCCTCACACCGCAGCCTTGTGCCAATTATTGCCGTGATCCCACGCCTGCGAACGGCCCATCAGCTAGCCATAGTCTATGGCGCAAAGAGTTATGTCCGTCCCGACGACACCCAGGCTGCAACAAAGCAACTGATTGGTTGCGTGATAATAGGTTCCTCACCAGGGGAATATGGTGGTAACGGCCTCTGGTCAACACCTTGGCATAGCCGGAGCCTCCAACATCAAAGTCTGTGGAGTAGGTCTACTGATTAATTGCCTGCTGCATGAAGTATGAGGCCGTTGTCAGTGCGCTGTTCAGCAGCGCCTTGGATGTGGATGTTGGTGTAGTCATTACCGAGTGCTGTGGCCAGGTTGCGTGCTGTTGCCGCGTCGGCGTCATTCTTATAGTACACGGTATAATCCGTAATTAAGCAGTGGACAGGTACACCGCTGATCTTAGTATATGCCCCTTCAAAGGCGGGGCCAGACCTTTTCGCTGCATCATCTAGGACTTTGAGTTCTTGGCTGCTTAAGCCGTGGAGTGGGGGTAGATCCTGGCTACAGCTGGCATGCCCAATTGCTTTTACCGTCTTGGTTGCGACTGGTCGCTGGCTTTTTTGGGCCTCGGGCGACCTCGGCGAACCTGCTTCTGCGCACCCTGACGCTAAAAGTGTCCCTGCTACGACGGTTGCTATTCCTATTGTTTCCAAACTTCTTTTCATGTCCATGTTTTACATTTAATTTGAAATAAAGTCAATCCCAAACCCCTCTATTCCACCCCCCAACCGCACCAAGGATATTTTCTCGAAACCGCGCAATGCAAGAAGCCCTGAACGTTCAGGGCTTCTATGCATGTTTTACTAGTTCGCTATAGCGTTGCCACGACGGCCTTGGCAATCTGCTCGGCTTGGCTTTGGCCATAGCTTATGCTGCCATTGCTTTCGGCAAGGTAGGTTACCACGATTGAATAGCTGCCCTTCAAGACCGTGAGCGTGTTTGTCTTGGAGTCGTAAAAGGCTTGGTCGCCAATGCCGGCTACCGCAGTGCCGTTATCTTTGCTTTTGAGCGCCGAGAAAGCGGACGTGTTGAGCGTTTGCCCGCTTTGCGTAAGCGCACCGGTTATGCTGACGTTAGCCGTTGTCACATTAGCGCCATTTGTCACTTGATAGCCGCAAGAAGAGATGGATTGATCAGTGGTGCTTGTATCGGCTGCGCCGTTAAGGCTTGAAGCTTGCGCTGAACTCCCTAGGGTTGCCTGGGCTGCCGTAAGCGTAAAGGCATCGCAAGCTTTGGCGGAGGCTGGTGTAAAGCTGGAAGTGTTGCTGCTATTTGTCGTTGTGCCTGTGCTGCCAGTGTTGGATGTATTGTTGTTCTTTTTACCGTGGCTTAGCGCAAATATGAGGCCGGCGCCGACGGCAAGCAGAACGACAACCGCGATAACGACCAGACGGGTTTTACGAGACCTTGTTGGCTGTTGTGGCATGTTTACGGTAGGGGCGTAGCTAGGCTGCGGAGACTGCATCGGCGATGGCATAGCGCCGGGATAGCCGGGCTGGGGCGCCGCTTGCTGCGGAGTGGCGGTCGGGGTGACGATTTGCCCTATTCCGGCCTCAGGCATTTGGTTCTGAGGTTGGTTCGAAGGTGATGGTTGTGGAGCTGGTTGTTGAGGTTCCATTTTTTATATCCTTTGTTATTTCTCTATCTAGCATATCATGGCGGCAGGCCGGGAGGTCTACAGAAAAGCGTCTATAACTCCAACCAGCACAAAGCATCCGACAGCAAGCCATTCTAGGTACCGCTTGCGCTGCTGCCGGAGCGCAGACAAGGACAGCGGCCGGGTACCAGGCGGCAGTGTGTCGCCCTCTTTTATGCTAAACCGGCGTGGCTTGTATAGGAGTAGTGCGTGCGGCAGATACTTGTAGTAAGCATATAAAAGTGGGGTGCCGAAGGGCACAAACAGCACGGCGTTGCCCGAAAACCGTGGAGAGCGCCGTTCGGCTGCCACCGAGTAAATACCCCATCGGATAAAGAACGGCTTGAGGACCCATAGATACCAACGAAACAGACAGAGAGTATGAGTGCGCCGCCGCAGAGAGTGGGGATGGGGCTGGCGCGCATTATAAAGGAGACTCTTGGGCCAGCGGCAGCAATGATTGGCTCAGTATCTGGCTTTAATGCACTGTATTTTTGGAGCAATTCGTCGATGGGCGGACGCTTGTCGATTGCTTCGAACAACTCAGTGCTGCTATGTTCAAGGTGTTTGTGTAGTTTCGCCTCGGTCCACGGTTCGATGTCGAGCAGCCGAAAGACGTACCACCGCGACCCCACTACAATGTCGAGTTGTGAATAATCACTTCGAAACCTATAATCGGCGAGTGATAGAGGCGCGTTTAGTACCGTTCGTCCATCATTTAGCACAAATTCGATGCGTCCGCTTTTCTGAATGCTCAGCTCGCCGGTGGGGAGGTTTTTGGTTAGGGCATAGCCTTGTATTTGCCAGCTCGCCCGCAATGTAAGTGCGGCTTTCTGCTTGTTTCTGGAATGTGTCACGATTATATCGTAGCAGATAAATGCTTATGGGCTATTGTACTGTTTGTTGCAGGGTGCAGATTTGCTGCAAACCAGCTCACCACGTATACTTAAACGATAAGCAGTAAGGAAAATATGGACTATTCTACTCTCAAAAAGGTTATCTTTCAGCATCGGTTCCTAAGCACAAACAGTACTATGTATGATGCTTCCACCCACGCACCAGTGGGTTATGTGCCTATTGCCGCTTTTCATAGGCTGCGGGAGTATTCGATCTATACTGACGCATCCTCGCAGCAGGAGTTCGTACACGTTCGCAAACGCCAAGAGGCTGGCCCTCCCTCGATTTATGATGTCTACGGCGGCAACAGTGGCCCGCTGATCGCCATGATTCGGCTCACCACCTATCGTCCTGGCCGCTATCTCGCGCACGGACGCATTGATCTTTTTGACGCTCAGGGTGCGCCGATGGGTTACATACAAGACACTACGAGCGGGTTCAACAAGGTGATTCGTTTGGTACGCAATATTTTTACTGTCGGTCCGATTTTGTACGCGATATGCATCCCTCTTCTGTCCCTTACGTTCGATGTAGTCTACGCGCCGACTGGAGCGGCGCCTCAGTCGGCCGGCAAGATCAGTTATCGTCGCAGTTTCTTAAAGCCCAAACTTACTTTAGACATGACGGCAGCCCAAGTCGCCCTCAATCCCCAAGTCGCACTGGGTGCCTCGTCGTTGCTTAATCTGCTTGTTACTACCGCTGTAGCTTAGTTGGACAGGGCAGAGTGGTGCGGTTCCCGGCCAATCTCAGTACCACGAACACATTGGTTGCCAGGCCGCGAGATGCTTAACATCATTGCTCTCAGCCTTGTCTGACCTCCCTATCCAGGCACTCGGTAATGGCACCAGCGAGCGGGCACTGCCCAGGGATAGTCGGGCGACATCCTCGGCGAGCGAGGCCGGCATCTTTGTCATATCATGGGCGGCGTGTGCCTCGAAGAAGGCGTTGATTGCGGCGAGCTTTGCGGTTTTGTCAGTGGCCATACAATTTCCTCTCGTTAGTAAGTGCCCGGGCGATGCCAGCGAGTTCATGCGCGAAGGCATCATCCAATGGCTTGTGCCTGTAAATCAACCGGTACCACATGGCGGCAGCCAAAAGCTCAGCAATTGCCGACGCAGGAACGGCGTACGTATGCCCGTGTTTACGAGCGTCTTCGACGACCACTTGCTCCAATATCGTTCGGCGTTGGTTAATAAGCGCCTGGATATCGAGGGTGAGCGCAGGGTCATCACTAGCCTGCACAAGCAGGATAGTCAAAAGGTCGCCGGTCCGCGTACGTGCAAGCTCGAAGAGGCGTTTCAGGTAGTCCTCGATGCTGCCGGCATTTGTAGCCAATGCGGCTTGTTGGACCTGCGTGGTCACTACTTCCATGAATAAGCGCTCTTTTGTGGGCCAGCGGCGATAGATAGTCTGCCGACCCACCCGCGCGTGCTTGGCGATAGCTTTTATGGTCGTCTCTGCGTAGCCGTTGGCACGCGACAGCTCAAATGCTGCATCCAATATTCGTTGGTGCGCCTTGGCGTCGCGCGGCCGGCCGCGTCGTGTCCGGGCAGGGTCGTAAGTACTCACAAGCCCATCATAGTGCAAAAAGATCACTATTTAAATACCACGTGCCTCGTAAATACATCTCGTCTCATCCGGCGCTCTCCGGATAAGCCCGGCATTTAAAAGCTGATGATGGCATTTTGGCGCAAGCCCAAAGGCCCGAGGACACCGATTCTACAAAATTGCGGTCTCGAGCCGGTAGCATTCGGTAAGTTTGACAGTAAGAGCTGCCCAAAAATGCACGCCCATGGAAAGCAGCCAGCACTAACCCCGTTTTGTACACAGGCATCGAAGCGGCTGATAGCTCTTGCTAGCAATACACATAAGCGGGTACACTAGTGAATAAGTATGGGTGGAGAAAACATGGCCATGGTGTCGCTGCAGCACTACAAACGCACAAAAATAATTGCCACGATAGGACCGGCTACGCACAGTTACGAGACAATAAAGCAGCTGATAGCCAACGGCGCGAACGGATTACGGCTCAATTTTAGCCATGGCAACTACCAGGAAAAGGGTCAGCAGATTAGCTGGATTCGCAAGGCCAGTAAAGAACTGGGAAAACCCGTAGCGATCATCCAGGATTTACAAGGGCCCAAGATACGCTTGGGCGATTTCGACGATATTATTCAGGTGCAGGCTGCCCAAACCCTGCGGTTTGGGTATAAAACCAGCTGGGTCGAAACCGGCATCATTCCTACGCAGTACGATCTGAGCGCTAAAGTTAGCCGGGGCGAGCGGCTGTATTTGTACGACGGCAAAGTGCGCACCACGGTCAAAAGTGTGAAAGACGGCGTGGTGTATGCCGAGGCCGAAAATAACGGCATCTTGATAGCGCGAAAAGGCATTAACCTGCCAGACACTGACTTTGGCGGCGATGTTATTACCGAAAAGGACAAGGCAGATCTGGCGTTTGGCAGCCAGGAAGATATCGATTATGTGTCTATGAGCTTCATCCAGACGGCCGCGGACATAGAACAAATGCAGCGGCTTATCAAAAATTTGGGCAGTTCGCGCAAAATTATCGCCAAAGTGGAGACACAGCTGGCGGTAGAGAACATAGACTCTATAGTGCAGACAGCGGATGCGGTGATGGTGGCGCGTGGTGATCTGGCGGTGGAAACACTGCCCGAAAGCGTGCCTATAGTGCAGCGGAAAGTTATTGGGCTGGGCATAAAATATGGCAAGCCAACCATTGTGGCAACACAGATGCTGGCCAGTATGACCGAAATGCCCGAACCTACCAGGGCAGAGGTCAGCGATGTGGCGACAGCAGTGCTGGTCGGTGCGGATTGTGTGATGCTGAGCGACGAAACCGCCAGCGGCCAATACCCTCTGGAAGCGGTTAGCATTATGAAACGGGTGGTGTGCTACACCGAGGCAAACGCCCCGGTCAGACCGCTGTTTGTCGGCCAGCCCGAGCAGCAGGTCTCACGCTCATCTGCGATCAGCCGGGGTGTGATTAGCCTGGCGAGCAGCATCCGAGCGACCGCAATCGTGGCTGAAACCAAATCTGGCGCTACTGCGTTGCAGATCGCTTCCGAACGGTCGGAAATACCAATCATCGCTGTTACGGACGATCCGCGCACCGCGCAGCAACTGGCAATTGTTTACGGCGTGAAAAGTTATGTGCGGCCGGCCGGTAAACAAGCTGCCGCCAAGCTGACAGATTTCCTGCGCGAAACAAAAGTGCTGAAAAAGGGCGACATAGTAGTGACCGCCAGCGGCCAGTATCCGGGTGTGGTAGGCACGACAGACACGATAAAAGTCCGCCAGCTGGACTAAGTGCTAATGAACGCTAAGATTATGGATTTTTGAGGTTAGACTATAGAATGGAGTTATAAGCATAAGTTCTATAGTCTAATTTTAGGTCCAAGGCGGGAGTGGTATGAGCTTTACGAAAAAAACAATCAAAGATGTCGATCTGAATGGCAAGCAAGTATTGTTGCGTGCGGATTATAATGTGCCACTGGACGACAGGGGTCAGATAACCGATGATTATCGCCTGCAGCAGAGCTTGCCGACGGTACGCTATATGCTGGGCCATGGTGCCGCAGTTGTTATTTGTTCGCACCTGGGCCGCCCCGACGGCAAACCAAATCCTAAATACAGCCTGCTGCCAGTAGCCAAACGCCTGAAGGAACTACTGGGTGTAGAGGTAGAATTTGCGCCCGATTGCGTGGGCGAGCGAGCAAAGAAGGCTGCCGATAGCCTGCAACCCGGACACGTACTATTGTTGGAAAACCTTCGGTTCCACGAAGAGGAAGAGACCAACGACGCCGAATTCGCCAAACAGCTCGCGAGCCTGGCGCAGCTGTTCGTGCAGGACGGCTTTGGCGTGGTGCACCGCGCCCATGCCAGTACCGAAGCGGTAACGCGCTTTTTGCCGAGTGTTGCCGGGCTGTTGCTGGAGCGCGAAGTCGATACGATAACCAACGTCATGGAAAATCCAAACCGGCCGCTGGTAGCGGTCGTAGGCGGCGCCAAAATTGCCGATAAGATCGAAGTGCTGAAACGCTTTATAAATATTGCCGATATCGTGGCAGTGGGCGGCGCTATGGCGAACACGTTTTTGCAGGCTACCGGGATGAAGATAGGCAAGAGCAAGACCGAAATCGATGATGTGCCGCTGGCAAAAGAGATATTGGAACTGGCCAAAGAAAAGTCTAAAAACGGCAAGTTCGTGTTCTATCTGCCGCAAGATGGCGTGGTTGCGAATAAGATCGATAGAGCGGCTAAAACACGCATCGTGGACTGGAGCGCGCACGTAATTGCCGATATAGAAAACTACCCGAAGCGTCCGCTGAGGGAAAGCGGGCTGGTAGAATCGGATGAAATGATCTTGGACGTCGGTCCGTTTAGCGGCGCGTTTATTGCCGGGGCAGTGCAGCTTGCCGGTACGGTGGTGTGGAACGGTGCGTTAGGCGTGACTGAAACCGTAGGTTTGCAGGGCCCAGTGGGGCCGTTCGCGCATGGCACAGAACTGCTGGTGGAGGCCATGACGGGCCAGTTTGGCAATCGTCCATTCAGCCTGGTCGGCGGTGGTGACACAGTGGGCTATATAGAAAGCCGTGGCTTGCTGCAAGCGTTTAATCATGTATCAACGGGCGGTGGCGCCAGCTTGGAACTCATGAGCGGTCGTAAACTACCCGGCGTGGAAGCGCTGGAAAACAAATAATGATGTACAATAAACTATAAGCATTATGAACTCTGACAGAAAAACACTAATCGTAGGCAACTGGAAAATGCACTTGAATGTGCATCAATCGAGCTTGCTCGTACATCGGCTGAACGAACGCGTAAAGGTTCACCGGGACGTAGAAGTCGTGTTGGCTCCCAGTATGCTGGCCATGCAACCACTTAGTTTGGAAATAGACCACCGCAAGTTCCGTCTCTGCGCGCAAGACGCCTACCCAAAGGACGAGGGCGGCTATACCGGCGAAGTAAGCTTTGCCATGTTGGGCGACATTGTGCGTTACTGTATCGTCGGCCATTCTGCCCGGAGAATTTATTTTAACGAAACACTGGAAACGATTCGCGACAAAGTGCAAGCGGCAGTCCGCAATGGCATCTCGCCCATCATTTGCATCGGCGAGACCAAGCAGGAGCGTGATGCCGGCGAAAGCAGACAGGTCATCCACGATCAGCTAACCACTGCTCTCATGAACATAACCAGCCGTGAACTGGATAGCATTGTGCTGGTGTATGAGCCGACCTGGGCTATTAGCACCTTTGATGGTATCATCGCTAAGCCTGACGATGTGCAGAAAGCTATTGCGTACATGCGTATGCAAGTTCGTGAGCTGTACGGCGAAAAGGCAGCGGAACGAATCTACGTATTGTACGGTGGAAGCGTGAACGAGCACGATGTCCGTAGTTACCTGAACATCCCAGGGGTGGATGGAGCATTGATCGGGGCGGCCAGCCTGAATTATCATCAATTTGCAGCTATTGTTGATGCTGCCTATCGCCTGCGGCTTGAGGTGTAATTATGGTAAAGCCCACCAAAATAGATGACGTTAAGCGCCCCGAAAAGGTGGCACCGGCTACTACCAGCAGGCCGATTCTGGTAACTAACCGGCCGGTGCTTACAAACGACCCTATGATGGTTGCGGATGGAAAACCGGACGCGGATGGCGAAAAAGCAAACGGCGAAGTTATCAATCGGACCGCCAAGACTATCAAACCAATCGCCATAAAGTCCGATCTGCCAGAGGAAAATGCCCCCGAAAAGAAGCCAGATAAAGCCCTGGATGAAGCGGCTGCAACATCTATAGGCGAGGCTGCGGCCGATAAAACCGAGGCCGAAACGCAGCCAGAAGAAACAGCGGAGCAACAAACGCGCGGCCTGGACGCCAAGCCCGAAGTTACTGAAGATACAGCCGCCAGCAACGATGAGCCCAGGCGTGACAGTGAAGCGGAGGTGAATGCCGAAGAGCTGGCGGCTGCCGAAGCAAAGGCGGCACGCGAGCAGAAACTTGAAGCAATTATAGCCAGCGGTAAGTACAGGGTACCCATTAACGCCGTCCAACGGAAGCGCTCGCATATGTACACTATGTTGCTTTGTTTGCTAGCGATTGTGCTGGCTTTGTTATTGCTGGACGCTATGCTCGATACCGGCCTTATAAAACCGCCGGCCAAGCTGCCGCATACGCACTTCTTTTCTACAACGTAGAACGGCCACGAAACCGCTCCGGCTTTGTTAAAATAGAGTGATGCCTGATGGATTTCACACTGACATGCTGTTGGAGGGGTTAAACCCCGAGCAACGGCGTGCCGTCGAAACAACCGATGGCCCGCTGCTAATTCAAGCCGGCGCCGGCAGCGGCAAGACCAAAACGCTGACGCATCGCATCGCCTATCTTATTGCCACGCATCGGGCGACTCCGTATACCATTCTGTCTGTAACGTTTACCAATAAAGCGGCACGCGAAATGCGTGAACGGGTGGCGCATCTGTTGAGTGAAAACGCAGACAACAGGGGATTCATGCCGTACATGGGCACGTTTCACAGTATATGCGTGCGGATTTTGCGGATGGACGGCGAACATATCGGCATCCCGCGTTCGTATGTTATTTTCGATGAAGCTGACCGCCTGAGCGCCGTCAAACGAGCCAGTAAACAGCTGGGGTTGGACGAAAAAGCGTTTCCGCCGCGTGTTATAGCCGGGCTGATTAGCAGTGCTAAAAACGAATTGATAACCCCAGATGACTACGATAGGGCCGGTGGCAGCCCGGCTGCCCGTGCGGCGGCAGAAGTGTACCCGCTGTACCAAAAGATCCTGAAGGACAGCGGTGCGCTGGATTTCGATGATCTCATTGGCCGTACTGTTCAGCTGCTGCAAACCGTGCCGGATATCCGCATCAAGTGGCAGCGCCAGTTTGCCTACATCATGATCGACGAATACCAGGACACCAATGCTGCACAGTACAAGCTAGTAAAACTACTAACCGCCGAGACAAATAATATCGCCGTGGTTGGCGACGACTGGCAATCGATTTACAGCTGGCGTGGTGCCGATTTCCGTAATATTTTGAATTTTGAACGAGACTATCCAGACTGCGCAGTTATAAAACTGGAGCAGAACTATCGATCCACTAGTAATATTCTGAATGCCGCCCATGGCATTATCACCAAAAATCAGCAGCGTAGTGATAAGGAACTATGGACGGCCGCCGGTGAAGGCGAAAAGGTACAGATTTTGCAGGTGGGTGGTGAGCGAGCCGAGGCCGAGGCAATTGTGCGGCGCGTAAAAATGGGCGTCGACAGCGGTGCGCGGAAGCTTCGTGATTACGCAGTGCTGTACCGCACGAACGCGCAGAGCCGCAGTGTTGAAGAGACATTTATACAATACGGCATTCCCTACCGTATCGTCGGTGGCGTACGGTTCTATGACCGCAAGGAAATCAAAGACCTGGTGGCATATCTGCGCCTGCTATATCAAGCTGAGGACCGGATAAGTTTTGAACGCATAGTAAACATCCCTACACGCGGTATTGGTGCGAAAAGCTTACAAAATTTCTATCAGTGGTACGAAGGCTTGGGATTGCAGCTGTCAGAGGCACTTACCCAGGCGGCAAACTGTGGGACGGTAATCGGCAAAGCGAAGAAGGGTCTGATGGAACTGGGTGATATCCTGAAGAGTTTGCGAGAGCTCATCGACGACGTACCGCCTGCTGCACTGATCGATTCGCTAGTTCGGCGCATAGGCTACATGAACTATCTGGATGATGGCACGCCACAAGCCGAAAGCCGCCAGGAAAACGTTCGTGAACTGATGGGTGTGGCACAGAGCTATCAGGAACTTGGCTTGGCTGGGTTCTTAGAGGAAGTCGCATTGATTTCCGATCTAGACACGGCCGATTTGAACGGCAATGCCGTTACACTCATGACACTCCACGCAGCCAAAGGTCTGGAATTCCCGGTGGTATTCATGACGGGTATGGAAGAAACCATCTTTCCGCACAGCCGTGCACTGTACGACGCCAGCGAAATGGAAGAAGAACGTCGCCTATGCTATGTAGGCATGACCCGCGCTCGGGAGGAACTCTATATGATTTACGCTAGCGCTCGAATGCTCTACGGCGGTATGCAGCACAATGTACCTAGCCGGTTCCTGAGTGAAATAGACGCCGCTTATGTGCAGGAAACAACTATGGGTATGAGCTTTGGCAATCAGTCGTTTCAGGGCAATAACTATGACGATCGTCAGTACGTGGCGCCCGCTCCGCCAAAAGCTGACGACGGCGAACCACACTATGTGCCGGACTTCGAAATCGGTGATGGCGTAAAACATCAGCTATTCGGCAGCGGTACCATAGTGGAACTGGACGGGGAAACGGCCACCATCTTCTTTCAGGGCAAGGGTCCCAAGAAGCTCAACATTGCGTTTGCCCCACTCGAGAAGCTCTAGCTATACAGTGCCACAAAGTTTACGGTGTTTTGCCCAGGTAGGACTGACCTTGCTATACTAGTACTGATGCTTTGCGGGTGGATAACCGTCCCGGCAGGCTTTAGCTATGCAAAAAATCTGGAGAGTATTACAGCGTTCCCATAGGGCGCAGTCACAGCGTTTCGTGCGCTGGCGGAAGCATCCGTTCGGGTTGCCTATAGCGGTGTTTTTTGGTTTGATGGCTGCGAGCGGTGTTGCGCTGTGGATATTATCAACTACAAATACAACTACCACGTTTCACCCCGACACTAATTACATTGCTATTATTTCGCATGACCACGAAACTGAAACAGTGCCAACGCACGAACCAACCGTGGGTGCTCTACTCAAAAAACTGAATATACCTGTTGGTAAGCGCGACCGCGTGGAGCCAGCGCTCAATACGGCAATCGTACAGGACAATTTTCGTATAAATATCTATCGTGCCGTGCCAGTTACGATTACCGACGGTACTACCACTACCACCGCATACAGTGCGGCTGCAACGCCCCGTGGTGTTATTGCCGATGCTGGATTGCCACTCTACGCAGAAGACCTCGTTACTGCGGAGCCGGCAGTGAACCTGGTATCGCAGCAGAGTCTTGGCGAGCAGATTGTCATCAACCGGTCAGTGCCCGTTACACTGAACGATTACGGTACGGTGCTTCCGATTCGCACACATGCCACAACCGTGGCTGGCCTGCTTCGTGCCAAAGGCATCACGCTGAAACCTCAGGATACGGTTATACCGGCGCTCGACACACCCATTACACCGAATATCCAGGTATTTGTAGCGCGCAAAGGCACACAGATTACGTCGGTCACGCAAAGCATACCTTCACCGCGGCAGACAGTTACCGATAACTCACTATCATTCGGCACAAGTGCGGTGCGCCAGCAGGGAAGTCCAGGTACCGAAGTACTGACCTATCAGCAAAATACCGTCAACGGGGTCGTGGTGAGCCAGACATTGCTACAGACGGTTGTCACGGTGCAGCCTGTGCCAACTATTCTGGCGCAGGGCCAAGCGGTGAGTATCCCGGCTGACAAGCAGGCCGTGATGGCGCAGGCGGGTATTTCCCCAAATGACTATAAATATGTCGATTACATCGCGAGCCACGAAGGCGGCTGGTGTCCTACCAAGATCCAGGGTACGCACACATGTCCCGGATATATGAATCCCGGCGATGTTCCGGCGTACGGAGGCTATGGTATATTCCAGGCGACGCCAGGCGGCAAAATGGCATCGGCCGGCAGCGATTGGGCGACCAACGCCGTAACGCAGATCCGCTGGGCCACGGGCTATGCGGTCGGCCGCTACGGCAGTTGGGCAGGGGCGTATAACCACTGGGTTGCTTCGCATAACTGGTAGGTATATGAGAGAACCTAGGTTCTCTCATCGCGCGGCGTGGCGGAATGAATCCGCCAACTCCGGCTGCTCTTTCCTGGGCTGCAAGGCTGCGGTCGGTGGTAATGTAGCGCTGGAATTGGTACTATCAGGGGAATGAAAGACGTTATTCCAAAGAAGTCATTGGGGCAGCACTGGCTGCACGACGAGCCGACCCTGCAAAGCATTTGCGATAGTGCGGATGTGCAAGCTGGCGATGCTGTGCTGGAAGTCGGTCCGGGTTTGGGCACGCTCACCAAGCAGTTGTTAGTTCGCGGTGCCAAAGTAACGGCAGTCGAATTCGACCCAATCCTAGCCGAATCCTTATCAAAAGCAGACCTAGAGGTCGGACCTATAGGTGGGAGTTTAACAGTGGTACAGCAGGACATTTTGAGTTTTGATCTTACGACACTGCCAGCTGGCTATAAAGTAGTTGCGAACATCCCATATTACCTCACTAGCAACCTCATCCGCGTGCTTAGCGAAAGCAGTAATCCGTTCAGCACGGCTGCAATCCTCATCCAAAAAGAAGTTGCCGAACGTGTAGTGGCAAAACCCGGACAGATGTCGATGCTGAGCGTAAGCGCGCAGTATTACTGCGAAGTGTCGCTGGGCGCGCTTGTCCCAGCGAAATTGTTCACCCCGCCGCCAAAGGTTGATAGTCAGGTGCTAGTCCTGCGTTATCGCACCGAACCGTTGTTTGAAGATGTAAACACCAAAAAGTTCTTCCAACTGGTAAAAGCCGGCTTCAGCCAAAAGCGCAAAACGCTCGTCAACTCACTCAGCGGCGGCTTGGCCATAAGCAAAGACCAGGCCCGCGAAATGCTCGGTGCGGCCCACATCGCCGAAAACACCCGCGCCCAGTCTTTGTCGCTCGCTGACTGGCACGCCTTGTATCAGACACTGTCCTAGCTGTCTTTTTGCCATGAGGCAATAATCGTTGGTAGGCCGAGCAGACACAAAATGCCGGCCTGATATAGCTCGTCATGTAGTCGTTGTGAGTGAACTCGCACCAGCAGAGCCGCTGCCACAATCGCTAATAGATTCACCACGTATGCCTTCTCGTAGACCCGATTACGGACCGTCATTTGACGCTCATCGGAGTTTTGTTTATCGTGTCGATTCCAAAACGGCCAATAGATGAAGCGTTGCTGGTTCATAAGCGTCAGCGTGCAGGTGTAGGCTAAAAACAGCAGCGCCACGCCAGTGTTCTCTAGCACAAACTGTGTGCGGCTGAGAGAAAAAACATGGTTTGTGGACAGGTACGTAATCACTACGCTTAATATGGTAGTCGCAGCAGCAATGCCGAGTGTTACCGACCATTTACGATTAACCTTGCGAGCTGGTTGGGATTTGGACGTACCGAATATGAGTGTGGCCAGCGCGACTATAGCGATAAGCGGCAGGATGGAAAAAACGGCCACAAGTATATGGAATCCGATGGCGCCGGTCAAGCTGGGTGTGACGAGAAGCAGTAGCGAGAGCCCCGCTATCCCAAGCCCTGCATATATTGCGATAGTGCGTGCATTTAGCTGTTTCACTTTTTGTTCTCCTCCTGTGATAGAAATAGTGGTTTAAATGGCTGATCTGAAAATACGGTGGTGACACTTACTTTGAACGCAGCTGCTATCTTAAATGCCAGCTCCAGGCTTGGCGAGTAGTCTCCTCGCTCAATAAAACCAATGGTTTGGTAGTTAATACCAACGGCGTCAGCCAATACCTGGCGCGACAATCCGGATTCGGCGCGGAGCAGGGCAATACGGTTATATATCATGACGCAATGAATTATTGCGCTAACACAACATAATGTCAACACCCAAAACAAGAATTACGATGCATGAACGGAGCTAGACAAAAATGCTTGTAGGCAGGGTACATCCTTCGGATATACCTGACAGTACCCGGAAAACCAAAACAGGTTTTCCTTTTCCTCTATGCTTATGGTATAATAAGCAATTGTAGGGATTTCATAGCCTTGCACCACATATCGTGGGGCTGAATTTTAAGCTCGACGTTGGTACGTTACGGTTAGATCAGCAGGTCGCTTGTCAGCGATATAGGCACAATTTTTAGATGCAAAAACTACATCTAGCACTGAGAAGATGCTTGCCCTGAAGAACTCTTTGAAGAACTTCAAGGCGGCTTTCGCTCCAGTTGCACCAGCTCTCGTTTAATTACCCGAGCAACGCCTTCGCGACTTCAGATAGCGAATACGCGTTTTATATTTCTGAACGCTCGGACGGAACTATCCAGTCCGACCGCTAAGACCAGGATTGCTCGCATGCGATGTTTGTCGGTTTCGATACGCATGCGCTAAGACAGCAAAACCAACTAAGCCTGTAGACGACTAACTATAAACTCCGACGGACCCGGGGGCAGTACCCGGCAGCTCCACCAAGTTCTGATTTTCGACGACTTTCGGGTCGTCGTTTTCATTTTGTAAGGTGTAAATGTAGCTCAAAAATGGGGTGTAAACAATTTTCGACTAGCTCCACTACGTTGCTTATGTTTAAAAGACTTATTATGATAAGTCTTTTTCTTTTGCTATGATACCGACAACTATTATGACCACAGACGCACCAAACCCACGTGCCGTTGTATCGGCAATTATTGAAAAAGTTGAAGATGGCAAACGCTACCTTTTTATGCAGACCCGTTGGAAGCCGCAGGCAAGCCCAACATACCTAGTGTATTGGAAATCCCCGTGGGTGGGATTGATGGTTACGAGAATGCCTACGATGCTGTTAAGCGTGAAGTACGCGAAGAAACAGGGCTAGAGATAACCCGTTTTATCGATGACGAACAAACTCCTGCTATGTACACCCGCCCTGGTGATGCTTCAATTGCATTCCGCCCGTTCTTGTGCCAACAGGTATTAGAGACGAATGGTGGCCTGCCTTGGGTTGGTTTTGTGTTTCGTTGCGAGGCCGAGGGCGAAATTGTTATGCAGTCTAGTGAAGCCAAAGATCCTCATTGGGTATCTATTGATGAATTGGATGACATTGTCCGAACAACTCCAGAGAAGATTTTCTCATTGCAGCTTGCGACCCTGCGATACTATATCGATACCGTGAACGAAATCTCATAGTTCTTCATCCAGGGATGCTATAACACTAGGCCTGTAGTATATTCTGCGAACGCAAACTTGCCGTGTATACATTCACTACTGGGTGGTGTACGGCTAGGAAACCACAGTTCCTGGAATGGTAGCAACTGGTAGTCAGCCCTACATAGGCGTACCTGCCTGTGTTTGCCATCCTAATGATGACCCTGTACTGGCTAGGTTGTACGATAGTTATCTTTGTTCGAGACACTGGAGGGTTTGGTGGCGGTGGGATAGCTCGTAAAACGGGTTGCCGCCGATGCAATGTACGCTGTCGTGGCCGAAGACGATCACCAGTATGGCGAAGCCTATAACGGCGACACTAATGGCGGGCCAGCTCTGCCGGGACGCGGTCATTATTGTCCAGATGCCTTTCCCTGTTTCCCGGCGTTGAGATTGTAGCCAGCACAGCAGTGCGGCCAGATTCAGTAGTATAGCGATGGCTGGGAATACAACCAGCCAGGCGAACAACACGTTCGTGTGCCAGATGACTGATTTCTCTAAACGCTTGCCGAATAAACTGTCTATGATAATAAACAGGAAAAATGGCGTGACCAACCATACGCCGGTCATGGCATTTTGTTTTAGGTAGTAGGGGGTGCCTTTCATAGTTTCTCCTGTGTAAGTTAGCTGTTGCTTGGTAACGCTGACAGGAAAATCCAGGGCGGTACGTATCCAGGTGGCTGTCTTGTTTCGCGCGGGGTCATCCAGCATATCCGCCAAAATCTGTAGCATCTGCTTGCTATATTCTTTGCGGTATCCAGCAGGGTATAGTGCTAGCAGCCTACTGTACCGTGGAAATCGATGGTTTAACTTGTCCATCGCAAAGTTCCTATGGTATTGCTTATCAGCCGGCGCTCCTGTGCGAGGCGGACGGTATTTTCGAAGTACTCCAGCTCGGCATTGAGGCGGTTCAGGCCTTTGCGGGTCAATCGGTAATAGCGGCGGCGCTCGTTGTCGCTTTCGAACGGCATTTCCTCTATAAAATTATCTTCTCTCAGTTGCTTTATCGTGCCGTACAGCGCGCCCGGACCGAGTTGTATCTTGCCCTGGCTGTCATGTTCTATTTGTTGCATTAGTTCGTAGCCGTGACGTGGCTTAAGGCTCAGCGCAAATAAAATGCTGAAAGTTACTTGGGGTAAGAGGCCGGATGAACGCTTAGTCATAATTCTATTATATCGATAACTGATATATCGTCAATAGATATTGCAGTCAAAAAAATAGCAAAGAATATAGGATGCAGCGAACACAAGCGTATACTAAAGATATCAAGTTCGTGAAGCAAGGAAGTGGAGTTATGTCAAAAGACAAGGGACGCAAAGAAGTTAAAAAGCCTAAACAGGCAAAAGTTAAGCAGGCGAGCTAATGGCGTACCTGCAGGATCAGTTCGCTGCGGCCAGTGATGTACCCGAAGTGGAACTGCAAGCTGCACTTCAGCAGATGGAAGCGGACACTACCATGTCAACGCCACCCTGCTATACGCCAAACGGAACATTATATCCCGATCACATACTGCCGTTTACGGATAAACATATGTTGTATTTAAAGCAACACCCTAAAATAAACGCTGAACAGTATTTGGCAAACTTACGTATGAAGGTCCGTATCCGCTAAACCCAGTTAAAACTATCACAGTCCATGCGCGTCGTCCGGATTTGCGGTAGGAGGGTGCACGAAGTAACGAGCCTTACAGCGGAGCCGGCTGTGCCGAGGTATGCTTGATTTGTTAAAGGGGAGACTGGCATGGCAAAGTATGGACCAAAAGCTCAGGAGGAAGTTGGCAAGGCGGTCAAAGAGGCTAAAGAGGGAAAGTTAAAAAGCGGCCGAAGCGGCAAGAAGGTTACAAACCGGAAGCAGGCTGTCGCAATCGGCCTGCATAACGCACGAAAAGCGGGCGCACGCGTGCCGAAGCAGTGATTCCCATCGCTTCCTGATGCCGACCATAAGCAGTATACTTAGGCTAAGTACGTAGGGGGTTCGGAGTAAAGCGGATTGAGGCGACACAGGCATAGTTCGGATAACATTGCGACAACAGGGGCGAGTGGTTTTGATGCGAAGCTCATTCCCGCGCTTGCGCTCTTTACACTGCTGGTACTGGCAGTGTTTTTGGGGTACCACATCGATAACACCCCGGCGGTCATACATCAAGCAGTTGTCGCCAAGCCTGTTGCTAAAAAAGCAACACCTGCCGTAGCGCCGCCTGATCCGCTGGCTACATTGACGCCGGATATGAACGCTGCCATTGCAACGCAGCCTGGGCTATCGGCATCGGCTACGTTTATAGATCTGAATACGGGCAAAGAGTACGATGCCGGCAGTTACACTCAGAACTACGAGGCTGCCAGCACCTCGAAATTGGTTGCGGTGTTCGATTACATTCACCAGGTGGAGCTCCGCAAGGCTACGCTAACACAGTCCATTCAGGGTGAACAGGCGCAGGATATCATCATGCGGATGATCGTATACAGCGATAACGATGCCTGGACTAAGCTGAACACTTACCTGACCATGAAGCAGGAACAGGCGTACATAAACAGCTTGGGGTTGACGGCTATTATTCAGGTAGACAACATGCAGTTCAGTACGCCGAATATGGCCAAGCTGCTACAGCTGTTGTATCAGGGCAAGCTTATGAACAGCATAAATCAGGCCATGGTCTACAATTATATGTCGCATACTACGGTGAAGAATTTGATACAGGCAGCGTTGCCGAGCGACGCGACGGTGTACCACAAGTACGGTCAGATAGACGGCGTGCTGCACGACGCTGGGATTGTGGAATATCAGGGGCATAATTTTGTGCTAGTGGTGTACACCAATAACGCTGCCGGTACGAGCGGACTGCATAATGCGCAGGTCAACCTTATCCACGCGGTGACGACCGCAGCGTTCGATGACAGTATGAAGAGTTAGCGGCCTAACCTTGCTATACTGGGGGTATATGCAGGGGAGACCATTGGTTTTTGTGGATGTGGAAACGACGGGCGGTATGGCCCGGGATAGCCGTATTTTGGAAATCGGCGCACTACGAGTCGAAACTGGCAAGGTGGTAGCAAGCATGAGCCAGGTACTGGACCCGGAAGAACCGGTGCCGGGCTGGATTACAAACCTGACGGGGATAGAACCGTACGAAACAGCCGGGAAACCGACGTTTTCACAGGCGTTGCCGCAGGTAGCAGAGATTTTGCACGGCGCGGTATTTGTGGCGCATAACGTTAATTTTGACTATTCGTTTTTTACCGAAGAATTTCGCCGGCTCGGGAAAGTATTCGCCATGGATAAACTCTGCACGGTGCGACTCAGCCGGGCACTGTACCCGAACGAGCAGAGCCACCGGCTGGATGAAGTCATCCGGCGCCATGGGTATCATGTTTCTAGTCGTCACCGCGCGTACGATGACGCCGAAGTATTGCACAAATTCTGGCACGACAGTCTAGCGCATTTCGGCGCCGATCATTTTTACCCTGCATCGCAACGGCTACTACAGCTTGCCTAGGCGCGACAGACAGAGAAAACAATTAGTAAGAAATATTATAGCAAACCTTCAGGTCTACCTCTCATAGTAAGGCCTGTAAGGAGGCTCTTACTATGAAATACCATGAAATCGTTCGCCGTATAAAAGACGCCGCCAGCACCGACGAAGACGCGTCGCAGGATGCACTCGAACTGGTGGTGGAAAACGTGGCAGCGCACCTTACCGACTACACGCGGCGGGAATTTGCTGCGGCCCTGCCTAGCGAGCTACAGAACGCGGCTCAAATGGTGCCGACGGCTAACCATATCGATGAAAGCATCATCGAGCAGCTGATGGACCTAGAGGATGTTGATGAAAATAACGCCAAGGCACGCATCAAGGCTGCCTGGCAAGCGCTGTGCGACATATTCGATAGCCGGGAAGTAGATGACATTACTGCCGAGCTGCCTCGCCAAATCGTTGCCGCATTGGAGTAAAATAGAAAGTGTAAGCATAAGGAGGAACGTATAGTCTATGTCAATGGCAGAGAAAAATCGTCACCTTAACGTCAACCGTAGGGAGGAGAGCCGGGCGCACAGCCAGGCTCATAAACATGACACGCACAAGATGGCCAGTATTGTGAATCATAATCATTTTGAACGTAACCACGGATTTGAGAGCACTAAACACCGGGAGAGGAAACCGGAGTAACGCGCTTAGGTTTTACTAAATAAAAACCACAAGACAAGCTAGTGGTTTTTATTTAGTGGACCTTGCTAAAACTCTCGCACACCATGGTGTGAATAAGCGATATCTGGTGGAGCATAAGAGACGTTAAGATAACTTTGGGCGATAATCCTGAAAATGACATCGAAGAAATTCGTGAGCTGCTCAATGACACCAGCTTAAAAATCTCGATAGATTTCACGTCGGTGGCCGACCTTAACGACAAGGATGACTAATCTGTCATCGTGAAGCTGGTAGATAATCCGATAGTCGGTATGACGTACACGAAAAAGATCTAAAGATCCGCGCAGTTTGACTGATCCACTGGGGTGCGGATCAGTGGCTAGCGCCTGGATTCTTGCAACTATACCTTTAAGCTGACTGGACGGAAGTTTGCGGAGATCTTTCTCAACTGACTTTTTGTACTGAATTTCATATTCACCGGAAGACATAGTCTACAGCAAATCTTCGGTTTTCAGCTGTTTGACAAGGTCGTCGAATGAATAATTCGGCTCACTCATACGCTTCGTAGCGTCTTCGATATCTTCAAAATCCTCGAGCACCTGGTACTTAACGGCATTTTCCACAAGTTGAGAAATGCTCTCATCAGTTTCAGCAGCCCGCATCTTGAGAACACGAAATAACTTGTCGTTCATTGTAATGGTTGTACGCATATCCTATCTCCTTTTAAGTACATTTTAGCATATATGCATCTATGCATCAATATGATTTAAGGCGCCTGAGTCGATGGGGAGCGTCGGTATCGCGATATTTTCGCAGCAATAAAAACACCTCCTTTTTTATAGGGGTGTTTTCTGATTTTTTAGAATCATGTTCTTGGTGTACCACATTGACTCTAAATGGCACCGATTTGCGCCGGCTTTTACGATCATACACAGTAAGCTCGTTGATCTTGGCTTTATTAAATACGACGTAGAAGAGGACACTATACTCTCTCAAGAGCTGCTCGTACTACGTGACGCTGAATAACAAGTGCCGCTAGAGGATTAACATATGACATATTAACTGGCGTCTTGTTTCCTACCTCATCCAAGACCGTATCAAAAACAACAGGCTCTATAGTCGCCTCTGCTTCTCCATCCTTCCAAGTAACGCCGTTAAAGTGGCCATGCATGTGCGGCATTAGTTGCAATGCTATGGCATATAGAGCGGTAGGGCCCTCAACGACTCTATCAGGCTCTGCCTTTGCGGCTTCGGCCTTTAGTTTAGCGGCACGAGGTAGAACTCGTTCGGGATTGGACTCGGGACCAATGGGTAATATTTGCTTTGGCTCATAATTGTCACGAATGATACGGGATAATTCGTATCGATCATCGTGGAACATACATGCGAGTTTTATCGCAAGCTTTCCGGTTCCTCGTAGTGAGGTGTTATAGAGGTCATCAAGCCTGTTCTCTACCGATCTTATTATGCTACCCGCAAATCCACTATCGACTAGTGTGAAGTGATGAGATCGGTTACTGAGCGTCACTTCAGTTAAGCCATACCCGCTCAGAAATCGCCGCCCCAGGCTAGTATCCTGCCAGTTTTCTGCTCCCACAGGAGTTGACTAGCTGGCATCAAATAGTTCGGAGTGTCTCCCCTGTGCGTAAGCGCATAGTCATCATGAAATAGTTCACTATCACGTGCCAAGAAAAGCAACGTCTCGTCTTCAGTGGCCTGTTCGGCTAAGGCGTCCGAAGTGGAGTGTATAAAGGGCAGCAGTCCTTGTAGATCTGCCAGCGCCCCTTCCATGATTGGCGGTACATTTCCGAGCCGTTCCCATGCGTCGTATAGCATCTCATCCGTGAGCCCGGCCTCAACAAGCTGCGCCATTATTTGAGGTGTAGGACGAGCTCGATTCTCTAGTAAATTTATTGAATTCTCGTAGAGCCTATTAGACATGTAAGGTGGATTATATCATAATATTTAATCCGACAATTCCCCGAGCGTGAGCTCGGGGAGATTCATTTGAAGAAGACACTATCTACCAAGAGCTGGTGTTGAACCTACGGGTTGGGGACAATGCTGTATCTGTTATAAAGTTAAATCCACCATACGATTTGATGGTGGATTTAGACAAAGTCGTTTATGGTGGAGCTACAGGGACTCAAACCCTGGACCTCTTCCATGCCATGGAAGCGCTCTAATCAACTGAGCTACAGCCCCTCGTCCAAGCGTACGCTGCTGTCTCGTTTTGCCGCATGCGGCAAAAGCTTCGACCTACAGCTACGCTTCTCCTCTCAAAAATTTAAACAGCAGCGGAGCTGCTTCGGTTCAACTTTGGTTAGGAACAGGGGAGAGTATAGCTTATTTGGTGGGAGATTTCCAGGGCGGCAATCGGGCTGTGAAAAAATGATGCCAGGCTGTCGCCATAGGGTAAAACACAAAGTGACCTTGCGAAGAGCTGGAGGCTCACTTATAGTAATCGGCATAAACATAGGCAGTATGGAGACACGCCAATATGGAACCACCAAAACCAAGCCCCGAACAAAACCCTGAACAGCCAGCAGCGGCAACCCCCGAAACGGTACAGCCAATGCCAGCTTCTGAACCACTGGCTAGCACGCCTCCGAATGAACCGGCGGCACCTATGGCACCAGTGGTACCTGAAACGCCGGCGGCGGTTTCTTCGGTACCCGACCCTGCGGCACCATCCAGCTTTGGGGGCAGTTCATGGCAACCGCAGGCGGTTGTTGGCGGCGCTGATCAACCTCCGGTTGCAGTGAACCCGGCTCCTGTTCCAATGGCCTCTGCGCCCATGCCGGGCGGCGGTAAGAAGCGCTGGGCTGTACCGGCTATCGTTGCAATTGCATTGCTTGTGGTGCTGGGCGGCGGCTACGTCTTTGCCTTCTACCTGCCTAATCGGCCGAGTGCAATCTATGCTGCAAGCCTAGACAAGAGCGGTAAAGCCGTTGACGCGCTCGTGCAGTATGGCGACAGTGTTGCGGCTAAAAACTACAAAAGCTCTACGTTTAGCGGTACGCTTCATGTCAAAACCAGCAGTGTGAGTTTTGATGCTTCGCTGAACGGTATGTACGACCAGAACGCTAATGCTACCGCAACATTGAATGCCGATGTGTTAGGGCAGAAAGTTGGTGTCAACGTGCGCAGTGTGCGCGACACCAGCAACACTAGTCCTGATGTCTATTTGCAGCTGAGCGGCGTAAAACCGACCCTCGATAGTCTGGGGCTCAGCAGTTTAGACACGCTGGACGGCCAATGGCTGAGCGTTGACCACACGCTTATCGATACCGTAGCCGCGAATGCTACGCAGACAAGTGCAGCGAGCGACCTTGCTACTGCAAAATTCCCGACCACTGCCCAGGTAGAAGATGCGGTATCTAAAGTACAAACCGTGAACAAGCAGTACATATTTACAACCAATTCCAAGACTGCCGTGCTGAAACAATCATCCTTTGTGGGTAAGGAAACTAAAGACGGCCGCAATATGTACCATTACAAAGTCGGCTACAACAAAACCAACCTGCAGGCGTACGTCAATTCCCTAGGCACCGCGCTTAACAGCAGCTCACTGAACACCTGGGCAAAAACTGTAAATGACGGTAAAGACATCAGCGCCTCACTGAAAGGGCTGCACGATTCCATCAATAACGCGAAGGCAAACTACACGTTTGATGTTTGGGTAGACGCTAAGACCAAGCTTATACATTCGATTCAGTTTGTAGATCCATCTGATCAGTCGGTTCTGACGTTGTCCCAGAACTACACTGGCGGTGACACCTATCCGTTCATGCTCAATGTTTCCGGCAAGGACAGCGAAACCGGCCAAGCTGAAACCGTGACGGTGGACCTGAGTATTGACACTAAAACCAACAAAGACAGCGGTACGGTTAATCTGGGTGAGGGCGATAATAGTGGGTCGTTCAAATTTGCCGTCACTCCCTCTAATGACCAGGTAAAGGTAGCTGCTCCGGCTGGCGCTGTATCAGTTGTGGATGTCCTGAATCAGCTGGGACTGGGTGACGAGCTGTAGAGGCAACCCGCTGACGCGTCAAGCGGATTGCAGACGCGCCGCAAAAATGAAACAATAGCACTATATGAATCTTCGCGCCGTACTAAATCTGTACAACCCTACGTTTGCGGCAAATGTCATTAGCGAACTCAGACGCCAGCGCTATTCGGGCTGGCGTCTGTTTTACTGGCTGTGGCACTCCCGCATGTTTCAAAGTGAGGGCGAGCTGCCGGAAGTGCAGCGTTCTTTGGCGGTGCTACTCGGATTAGCTATGCTGGGGCAGCTTGGTTTGGGTGTGGGTTTTCTGGTGGAATGGGCGCGCTACGGGACTGCCGGTGCGTGGGAGTTTGGCGTGGCGCTGGTGCTTTCGTACCCGCTGGTGTGGTCGCATCTTGTGGTGTTCCTGGCTTGGATATGGAATTTGTCATGGGCTGTTTCGCACCCCAAAAAGGCTGCTCGGGCGGCGGTGTGTACGGTACTGGAATGGCAAGTGCGGCAGCTGCGGGTTCGGCACCACTTCAAAGTTGTAGCGGTGGTAGGGTCGGTGGGCAAAACCAGTACTAAACTGGCGATTGCAGATTTGTTAGGCCAAAGCTTGCGCGTGCGGTATCAGGCGGGCAATTATAACGACCGTGTCACCGTTCCGCTGGTATTTTTTGGCCTGAACGAGCCAAGCCTGTACAACGTGTTTGCGTGGTGGAAGGCGTTTGGCGTAACTCAGTCAGAAATAGCGCTGCCCTATCCATATGACGTCGTGGTGGTAGAACTCGGTACCGACGGCCCCGGCCAGCTGGCAGACTTTGCATACATCAAGCCCGATATTACGGTTGTTACGGCCGTGTCTCCAGAGCACATGGAATATTTTGGTACGCTCGATGCGGTTGCCGCCGAAGAGCTCAGCGTGTTTGGTTATAGCAAGCGAGTATTAGTGAATGCCGATGATATTGCCGGTGGCTATCTGGCCGGCATGGATTTTTCCGAATACAGCCTGGTGAGCGAGCAAGCTACATACGGTGCCACTGCCAAGCCTGATGGCCTGAAAGGCCAGGCGCTTGCGGTGCGCCTGCCAAAGAGCGAATTTACGGCTAACATACAGTATCTGGGCGACCAGGGTGCTAAGATCGCGCTGGCAGCTGCCGGTGTCGCCGATATGCTCAACGTAAAAAAGGGTGCCATTGCAGCGGGCTTGCCAAAGCTGGCCCCATTTGCCGGTCGTATGCAGGTGCTGCCGGGCGTAAAGGGCAGTACGCTGATAGACGACACGTATAACGCCAGCCCTATTGCCTGCAAGGCAGCACTGGATGCACTCTATGCCGCCAAGGCCAAGCAACGTATAGCCATTCTGGGCAGTATGAACGAACTGGGCGATTACAGCCATGAAGCACACGACGAAGTAGGCATGTACTGTGATCCGAAGAAATTGGACTTGGTCGTAACCATCGGTCATGATGCCAAACAGTGGCTTGCCCCAGCAGCTCGTGAACGCGGTTGCACCGTGCAAACATTCATGAGCCCGTACGACGCTGGCGCTTACCTATCCGGCAAACTGCAAAAGGGTGCCGTGGTACTGGCCAAAGGCTCCCAGAATGGTGTGTTCGCCGAGGAGACGCTCAAACCGCTATTGGCCGACCCTACCGATGCAGCCAAACTCGTTCGCCAAAGCTCATACTGGATGACGCGAAAGTCCAAACAATTTGACCGCTAACCTAACAGATCAGAATTGTGGTATAATGAACTAAATATGAGTAAGCAATCTCTCCAGCTCGCACTTCTCCTCGCCCTGTAGGGCAATTTTTTCTACATCTAGTATAATTTTTATCAAACGACAGTAATCTACCAGAGGAGTTTTACCCGTGAAACGATATAATCCCAAAGAAATTGAACCGCGATGGCAGCAGCAGTGGGCTGACAGCAAAATCTACGAAGCCAGCGAAGACCCGGCGAAACCAAAACGCTACATTTTGGAATATTTCCCATACCCTAGCGGCGCTGCGATGCATGTTGGGCATGTCCGCAACTACACCATTGGCGACGTAGTAGCTCGCCATGCCCGCATGCAGGGCATGAACGTGTTGCACCCAATGGGATGGGATGCGTTTGGACTGCCAGCTGAAAACTACGCTATCAAGACAGGCATCAGCCCCCAGCAAGCCATTGCCGAAAACACCGGCAAATTTAAACAGCAGTTGACGCGCATGGGGTTCAGTTACGACTGGTCACGCGAATTTGCCAGCTCTGACCCTGAGTATTACCGTTGGACTCAGTGGTTCTTCCTGCTGCTGCACAAGCGTGGCTTGGCGTACCGACAGGAAAGCTTGCAGTGGTGGTGCCCGGTGGATAAGACCGTGCTGGCCAACGAACAGGTTGAGGCTGGCCGCTGCTGGCGCTGTGGCAGCGAAGTCGAGAAAAAGGCGCTCAAACAGTGGTTTTTCAAGATTACCGACTATGCCGATCGTCTGGCAAAAGATCTGGATGATGTTGACTGGAGCGAATCTATCAAAAGCATGCAGCGCAACTGGATCGGCCGGTCTGAAGGTGCCGAAGTTGAATTCCCGGTTGAAGGTTCCAATGAAAAGCTAAGGGTATTTACTACAGCTCACGATACCATTTTTGGTGTGACCTTTATGGTACTTGCACCAGAGCATCCGTTGCTCCATACCATTGTACCGGAGACTCATCGTCAACAAGTTGAAAATTATCAACAGAAGTCCCGTAATAAATCGGACATTGAACGCCAAGAGACGAATCGTGAGAAAACAGGGGTATTTACCGGTGCATATGCGATCAATCCGCTAGATGGCGCTAAAATTCCTATTTGGACAGCAGACTATGTGCTGGCGGGCTATGGTACTGGAGCTATTATGGCCGTGCCCGGGGAAGATGAGCGTGATTATGAATTTGCCAAAAAATTTGATCTGCCTGTTATTTTTACGACCGAACAGCAGGAATTCGTAGACTACCAGAGCGAACTAAAGCCAAACCGCAAAACATATAAACTAGCGAATTCAGGTGAATTTGACGGGTTAGATTTCGAAACCGGCCGGCAAAAAATACTAGAGAAGCTGGAAGGGGCAGGCTCTGGTAAAAGTGTCATTAATTACCGCATCCGCGACTGGCTGATCAGCCGCCAGCGCTACTGGGGCGCGCCAATCCCGATGATTCACTGCCTGAAGGACGGCATTGTGCCAGTCCCCGAAGATCAGCTGCCGGTGGTGTTGCCTGAACTAAAGAGTTTTGAACCAAGTGGTGATGGTCGCAGTCCACTGGCCAACGTGCCGGAATTTGTGAATACCGCCTGCCCGCAGTGTGGTGGGCCGGCCGAGCGCGAAACGGACACTATGGACGGCTTTGCCTGTTCCAGTTGGTACTTCCTGCGGTTTGCCGACCCGCATAACACCGAACAACCGTTTGACGCTGACAAGGTTAAGTTCTGGTCCCCGGTAGATGACTATATCGGTGGTGCCGAACACGCCGTAATGCACCTGTTGTATGCTCGTATGTGGACAAAGGTAATGCAGGACGAAGGCCTGATTGACTTCGGTGAGCCGTTTAAATCACTGCGCAACCAGGGCATGATCTTAGCACCAGACGGCCAAAAGATGAGCAAGAGCAAGGGCAACACCATCCAGCCGGACGAGCTGATCGAACAGGGCTACGGCGCCGACAGCATTCGTATTATGGAATTGTTTATAGGCCCGTGGAACCAGAGTGCGGCATGGAGTGTGGAAGGCATGGGTGGCAGTTACCGGTTCTTGCAGCGTATCTGGAATCTGGTGCAGGAACATATCGCAGCGGGGGCCGCTACCGGTGAAAGCGAAGCGTTGCAACGCGCTATTCATCGCACGGTCAAGAAAGTAAGTGACGATCTGGCTGCTATGGGCTTTAACACGGCAATCGCCGCGCTGATGGAACTGACAAACGATCTGTACAAACTAAAAACTGAAGTTCCCATGGGCGTACCGGTATGGAAAGACGTATTGTCGAAGACCGTGCAGTTGCTGGCACCGTTTGCTCCGCATATTAGCGAGGAGCTATGGAACCAGCTGGCACACGAGGGCTCGGTACACACCAGTGAGTGGCCAAGCTATGATGAATCCTACCTAGTAGAAGACAGCGTAACCATTGCTGTCCAGGTAAACGGCAAACTGCGTGGAACTATCACTGCGCCGATGGATAGCGACGAGGTTGCGGTTACGGAACTTGCAAAGGCAGATGAAAAGATTGCTGCCAACCTAGCCGGCAAGCAAATCGTAAAAACCATCTATGTGCCCAACAAGCTGCTGAGCTTTGTCGTGAAATAGACTTGAAAACCGGTTGAGATTATTGAATTAACAGGGTATAATACGAAGTAATTACAAACTAAACAAGAACTCAAATAAGGAGTTAGTACATCATATGGGTAAACCAAAGAAACGAACCAGCCCGCGCGCCACTGGCGCTCGCCGGAGCCACTTGTTAGTAAAACTGGCCCGTGCCGTTAACAAAAAGTCTCCAGTCAAAGCTTACACGACCCGTCGTGAAAGCGGTAAAAAGCTTGCCGCTACCAAATAACCGGTTCCGAGGGTAATAAAATATGGCAAGTAATCGCCACCTCGGTCGTATTGTTGCTCTGCAAACGCTGTATGAGCAGGATTTTCGCCGCGAAGCAGGTGATGATTCGTTTGATCTTGGTTTGGTCCTTAAGCGCAACATCGCGCGCTACGAATCCACCGTCGACGACGTCTTCTTCATAGAAGAATTAGTAAAAGGTGTCGCTAAGCACGAGGCCGAGCTCGACGACGAACTGCGTCCATTAGCTCCTGAGTGGCCAATCGAACAAATTGCCCGGATGGATCGGGTGGTGCTGCGCATGGGCCTGTACGAACTTAAATACACCAAAGACGTACCGCCAAAGGTTGTCATCAACGAAGCCGTGGAACTTGCCAAAGCCTTTGGCGGCGACAATTCCAGCAAATTCGTAAATGGTGTATTGGGTACTGCGCTGAAACGACAGAATGGCGAAGCCGCCGCACCTGATCCGGCTCCTGCGGAAGGCACAGAGGCAGCGTAAGCATGAGCCTCCTTTCCTTCACGTCTCGGCTCCAAAACCAGCCGGCGGCACCGGGCGTCCGTTTTGCTCGCCGTCGTAGCTCGCTACGCCTTCTCATAAAAACAGGCACCCGGCACGCACCGGCTGACTTTTCGCTTTCGAGCCACAACAGAAAGGAGGCTCCATGTCTGCCATGAAGCGTCATTCCCGTCCAGATAATGATGCAAAGGGCTCTTCTGCCCGCAGCCCGATGGATAACATCCGGAAGCCTATCGAAGGCTTCCGCAAGTTCGTGACGCGCCGTCCGGCTATCGAAGAAGTAGTCCACGAAACCACCTCTGGCGGTGTTATTTTTCGTCGCAACAAAACACAAGATCTAGAGATTTTGCTCATAAAAGACGCTAAAAACCGCTGGACCATTCCAAAAGGCCATGTAGAAGAGGGCGAGGAACCGAAAGATACCGCCGAGCGTGAGATCCGCGAGGAAACAGGCTTGCAGGAAATGCAAGTGCGCGACTGGCTGGGCAAGGTAAACTTCCGGTATCGCCGCAACCACACGCTGGTACTCATGACTATGCACATCTATCTGGTGCAGGGAAAAGGTAATACTGATCGCCTGCACCCCGAAGACTGGTTGAGCGACATCAAGTGGCTACCGGCTACGACTGCGGTCGACAATATTGCTTATGAAGATATTGGTAAGTTAATGCTACTGGGCATGAAAAAAATAAGGGAAGCCAAGCTGTAACACGTTCCCGGCGCGCATTGCAGCGTCAATGACTCCGACCCGCAGTCGCCGTATTAGCATACGACTCCCTTACGGTTCTCGTCGTTTCCTAGCACTGCATTACCAGAATTGCGTTACAATACATAGTACTAACCAAAGAAAGGAATAAGGATTAGTATTTAGTAGATGGCATTTAGACCCAGTCTAATTTCCGGCTACTAACTCCTAAAATTAAAAACATTATGGACACAACTGCATATCAGCAACTTGCAAAAGATAAACTGGGCGGCGAATTCGCTAACCTAGACCTGCTTATAACTGCACTGACCCACCGTAGCTATGTGAATGAGCACCGGAGTACCGTAAAAGAGCATAACGAGCGCCTGGAATTTCTGGGCGACGCAGTGCTAGAACTGGTGGTGACTGAATTCCTGTACGCCAATTATGCCGAACCAGAAGGTATCCTAACTAACTGGCGCAGTAGCCTGGTGCGTACCGAATCTATCGGTGCGGCTGCTGACCGGCTGGGTTTTGAGCCGCTGCTGCGCCTAAGCCGCGGCGAAAAACGCGGCACCGACCGCGCACGGGCGCAGATATTGGCTAATAGTTTCGAGGCGGTCACGGGCGCGATCTATCTGGATAAGGGGTACGAAGCCGCAAAAACATACATCACCGACAATATTCTGAGCACCTTCGGCGAAATACTGAAAACCGGTTCATGGATGGACCCAAAGAGCCACCTGCAGGAAGTTGTACAGAGCCAGGGCGGCAGCACACCACAGTACAAGGTATTGAGCGAAGAAGGTCCCGATCACGATAAAACGTTCACCGTCGGCGCTTACGTCGATGGCGAGTTAAAGGGTGAGGGCACCGGCCCCAGCAAACAAGCAGCTCAAGTTGCCGCTGCCACTACAGCACTGCAAAAGTATAGTAATTGACAATAGAGGTCGTTATCTGTAAAATAGGTTAAAGTCACATTAGTATTAATCCCCCGCGAGCGGTGGAAGATAAGAGAAGAGTTTGAGAGATATATGTTAGCTATCCGTCTGCAACGTACCGGTCGTAAGGGCCACGCAATGTTCCGCGTGGTTGTTCAAGACAGTCGCCGCACACCTACCAGTGGTAAAGTTGTGTCTCAGCTGGGTACGTACGATCCACACAGCAAGGCTGTAACGCTTGACGGCGAAAAAGCTAGCTTTTACCTGACTAACGGCGCGCAGCCAAGCCCACGCGCCGCTGTTTTGCTGAAGAATGAGGGTGTGAAGTTGCCTGAATGGGTAGCAACTTCTGATAAGAAATCCGGCGCCATCCGCCACCCCGAAAAGCTTCGTCGCAACCAGCCTAAAGAAGAGGTGGCCGCCGAAGTTTCAGCCGAGGCTGAGGCCGCAGTTCCTGTAGAAGAAGCTGCGCCAGAAGCGTAATAATACGCTTCAATCTTTATAATAAATGTAATATTTCAGGCTATATCGCGCTGCGCTCTTTGGTATAATGCGCAGTTAGCAACCTGAAACAAGGAGACACCTACTGTTATGGCTACAAGCATTGATCAGCAATTTGTCGAATTTATAGTAAAGTCTCTAGTCAATAACCCTGACGCCGTTGCAATAGAACGGCGTATCGATGAAAAGGGTGTCCTGTTAGAGCTAACTGTGGATGCCGAAGACCTCGGCCGCGTAATTGGCAAGCGCGGTGCAACCGCACAAAGCCTGCGCACGCTATTACGTGCACTGGGAACTAAAAACGAAGCTCGCTACAACCTGAAAATCGTTGACGTCGACCGTCCGGAAAGCGAACGCGGTTCAAGCATGTCATCATCGACAGCTTCCCGAGATGACGATGTAGACAGCGGCGCAGGCTCCGTCCAGAACGTACAGGGCGACCACGACGATGACAATAATGATGCCGATGCCAGCTCCGTACCAGAAAGTGACGCCGTTACTCGTACCCGCAAAGAACTTGCTGATCTCGACGATCTGGATATATAAAGGCATGAGACACCCGCAAGCGGGTTCCTCACCACACCCCACAAAACAAGTTTTGTGGGGACCCCGTCATCGCGCCGGCAAAAGGACGTGACTTTTTGCCGGGCTGCTCTTCCCGGGAAACTCAGGCTTGTAAAAGCATGAGCGGTATAGTACAGTTGTACTTAAGCTTCACATTGAAGTGGCACACGATAAAACAAACAGCAACAAAGCTCTGCGAGCCATCGCAAGATGGGAGCTTTATGTGTTAAAAACACCCCGTGTAACGGGGTGTTTTTGTATGGTGCCGGGGTTTAACGCTGCGCCGCAGCGAGGATAGTTCGCCTGACAAAGGCTTACGGTTTAGTCTAAACACTACGGTCGGAGCGGTGGAGCCGCTAATTTCTACAACCCCAACACAATTGTAATATTTTGCAAATGCCCTATAATGAAGCCAAGTGAAAAGAATCCAAATTATTACCCTATTCCCCGAGATGTTCGAGGGCGTGCTGGGAAACAGCATGCTCTGGAAAGCTAGTGACCGTGGAATTGCGCAGTACAGTTTTATAAACCTGCGGGACTTTGGGCTGGGGCCGCGTAAGCAGGTGGACGATACACCATATGGCGGCGGCGACGGCATGCTGCTTAAACCGGAACCGGTCGTTGCGGCTATAGAGCTGGCGAAACAGAATGATCCGGATGCAATCGTACTGTTGCCAACACCTCGCGGCAGCGTGTACAAGCAATCCGACGCCAAAGAGCTAGCGGCAGATGCGAGGGGGATCATAATCGTCTGTCCGCGTTACGAAGGGTACGACGAACGTATTACTGCGTATATCGACCGCCAGTACTGCATGGGCAGTTATGTACTGACTGGCGGTGAATTACCTGCAATGACCATTATCGACAGTGTAGTGCGCCTGCTTCCTGGTGTGTTGGGCGGGGAAAAGAGTGCTGAGATTGAATCATTCCAGGATGACGACGAAACTATTGAATTTCCCCAGTACACTCGCCCCGATGAATTTCGTGGCAAACGAGTCCCCGAAGTGCTCCTGAACGGCCATCACGGCGAAATCGCCAAATGGCGAAAAACCCACAGCCACAAATCCTAAGTATCACGGTATACTGATAAGGTATTTAAGTGGAGGTGCTCTGTTATGAAATTACCGTTTATTAAACCCGTATACGCACACTGTGATCTGCCGTGCGGAGTGTATGACCCGGCTCAAGCTAGGGTCGAAGCCCAAAGCGTCAAGGCTATCATGGATAAAATGGCTAATTTTGAAGGCGATGATCGAATACGGGCGCTCTTTATCAAGGAAGAACGCGCCGAGCTGGTAAAACACCATCTGTGGGTACTTTGGACTGATTATTTTAAGCCGGAACATCTGGAGAAGTACCCGGATCTCCATGATAAATTCTGGAAGGCCACCAAGCAGGCCGGTGAATGCAAACACCACAGCGAGCCAGCTGAAGGCCAGAAGCTCTTGGATATGATAGATGAGATCGCAGAGATTTTCTGGGCTACTAAGAAAGCCTAAGCAGTTTATAGTCCGGCAGGTTCAGGGCAGTAGTATGGAACCTGCACTAAAAGCCGGCCAACTGGTAGTTGGCCGGCAAACGCGCGATTTACAGCCCGGCGATGTGGTTATCGTAAGCCATGACGGTCTCGAGAAAATAAAGCGTATCGAACGGCAGCAGGGCGACCTGATATATTTGCTGGGCGATAACCCTGCGGCCAGTACCGATAGCCGCAGCTTTGGCTGGGTGCAAGCTAAAACTATCATTGCTAAAGTTGTTTGGCCGAAACTGTAGGCTCTAGCCTAGGCTTCGATGTGGCGGAAGCGGTAAGCGCCGAACGTTACCAGCACTACGACTGTTACCGATAAGACAAGTAGGTCTTTCGGAAGCCCGAAGTGGGATTGGCCGATCAGCAGGCCGCGCATGGCATCGACAGCGTAGCTCATAGGATTACACTCCGCGACAATCCGAAGCCAGTTCGGTACATGTTGTAAAGGATACAACGCTCCGCTTAAGAAGTACAGTGGAAACACCAAGAACTGGTTGATCGCCTGAAAACCTTGCATGTCCTGCACGAACGACCCGATGCCGGAGCTAAAACTGGCAATCGCTACCGAAAGCATGCCCAGTACCAGCACTACCACTGGCAGTAGTGCCCAATCGTGCGGGCGAAAACCCAGGAATAGCGATATGAGCAGGACTAGCAAGCCCTGTAGTGTCGCAGTGGTAGCGCCGCCTAATGCACCGCCGAACATGATCTTGAACCGCGACACTGGTGCTACCAATGTTTCTTTCAGGAAGCCGAATTGCTTGTCAAACATAATCATAGCGCCGTAAAACATAGCCGCGAACAGCACCGTTTGGGCCATGATACCTGGCACCAGGAACTCTATGTAGTTGCCTTGGCCGGCCTTTGAGTACACCGAGCCGATGCCGTAGCCGAGCGCGATCAAAAATAACAGCGGCTGACCTATGGCGCCCAATATACGCGATTTAGCGCGAAAGAAGCGTTTGATCTGCCGTAGCCATAGCGTGTAGATAACCCGCATCTTACCTCATCCTCCTGTCCTGGAAGTTGAGTCCGTGAGTAAGATGTAAAAGTGCTCTCATCGCATACTCCTCGATCGGTGCCGGGCACGCCACTCATCACCTCTGCCGGGCGCTTCGTCGCGAACTGTCTTACCGGTTAGTTCCAGATACGCTGCTTCCAGCGTTTTGGTATTAGTTTGCTTAGTAAGCTCTTTGGTCGTGCCTAGCGCAATCAGTTTGCCGTGGTCGATGATAGCGATACGATTGGCAACTGCTTCAGCCTCTTCCAGGTAGTGTGTCGTAAAGAAGACAGTCATGCCTTCTTCCTGACTGAGGCGCTTCACGTAATCCCAGAGCAGGTTGCGGGTTTGGGTGTCCAGACCCAGCGTGGGTTCGTCCAGAAATAGCACATGCGGGTGGTGCAGCAGACCACGCGCAATCTCCAGCCGGCGTTTCATGCCACCGGAGAAGGTCTTCACCAGTGCATCTTTGCGGTCCCAGAGTTCCACGAGTTCAAGCAGTGTTTGCACACGGGCTTTTATTTCCGATCCGCGGATACCGTACAGAGCGGCGTGCAGCTCCATGTTTTCGTAAGCGGTCATTTCCGTGTCGACGCTGGGGTCCTGGAACACGATGCCGAAGGATTTACGGGCGCTGTCCTGTGCTTTGGCAACATCATGACCTGCCAGTGTCAACTCTCCTGATGTTGGCCTTAGCAAAGTGGTAAGCATCTTGATAGTGGTGCTTTTGCCAGCGCCGTTCGGTCCCAGCAGGGCGAATAGCTCACCCTGCTGCACGTCGAAACTTACATCGTCTACGGCGGTAAAATCACCGAACTTTTTCGTTAGTTTGCTAGCCGTGATAGCTAATGGTGCTTTTGCCATGGGCTAGATCCCGTGCGAAGGTTCCAGGCCTTCGCCCTCGGCCTCTGCCTTGGTCGAGTGTTTCAGGGGCGATTCTTTTAGGAACAGGGAAACTATGAATGCCAGTAGTGCAAATGGTATGCCGATCAGGAACACGTCGTGGAATGAGCTTGCAAAAGCGGTCAGGATTTTCTCGACGACGTTTGGCGGCAGCGTATGTAAATTGCTGGCGCTACTGCTCAAACCCTTTGCAGCACTGGTTGCGGTTGCCGCAGGCAATGTTTGGCTCAGGTGTGCTGCCAGCCGGTTCGTCAGGACCGCGCCGAACACGGCCGCTCCCAGCGCGCTCCCAATCGTTCGGAAGAACACAACCGATGACGTGGCGGTGCCGAGGTTCTTGCGTTCTACAGCGTTCTGCACCGCTAGCGTCAGTACAGGCATAACCATACCAATTCCGGCGCCTAAGACAACCATCCAGGCCCCCAATAGAACACGGCTGGTGTTAACGGCTATATGACTAAAGAGCCAGAACGCTATCGTGACAAGCATGGTGCCGGCAATAGGGAATCGCCGGTAATGGCCTAGTTTCGAGATGAGGCGGCCAGAGGTTACCGAGGCTGTCATTAATCCCGCTACCAGCGGCAATAGCATCAAGCCAGACTTGGTCGCCGAGTCGCCGCGGATAATCTGTTGATATTCGGGCAAGAATATGAGCGCGCCGAACATCACAATACCAATGATGAAGCTAAGTGTACTTGCGACACTAAAGACCTCGTTGCGGAACAGGCTAAGCGGGATGATTGGTTCTTTGGCTAACTTTTCGCGCCATACAAACAGCAGCGCACTTACGACGGTAATGGCGAACATACCCACGATCTGCATGGAGGCCCATGGATAATCCACGCCGCCCCAAACAGTGGCAAGCAGCAAGCTTACCACACTAATGGCCAGCAGCACCGCACCAGGATAATCGACTTTGTGCGGTGATTTTTTAACGGGCAGATGCAAGCGGGCAGCAATCGCAGACAAGGCTACGATACCAACCGGCAAGTTGATGTAAAACACCCAGCGCCAACTCAGGTGGTCGGTAAACAGGCCGCCAAGCAACGGCCCGATAACGCTCGATATAGCAAACACGGCACCGAAATACCCCTGATACCGACCACGCTGACGCGGTGGGATGATGTCTCCGATGATGGCGAACACGAGAGTCATAAGCCCACCGGCGCCGATACCCTGCAAGCCGCGGAAGATGATCAACTGGTTCATGCTTTGGGCTGCGCCACAAAGGACCGAACCAACCAAAAAGACAACAATTGCGGTCTGAAAGATTTTCTTGCGGCCGAACATATCACTGATCTTGCCGTACAGTGGCGTTGCCACGGCACTTGTCAGGAGGTACGAAGTGGCAACCCATGAATATTTGCTGAGTCCGTGCAGATCGCTGGCGATTTTCGGCAGGGCCGTCGACACGATGGTTTGATCCAGGGCGGCCAGCAACATGGCCAGCATCAAGGCAACGACGATAACCATAATCTCGGAATGGCTGCGTTCTTCGTGCTGATCTTCTGGCACCGGCTCGCTCAGCGTTGCGGTTGGTGCGGCATCTGCCGCCATGGTGCGTACGGTTGTTTTTGCGCGTCGTATATTTCGGAACATTTACGGGGTCTCCTTTTTACTGTGTATGGTTGTCTCTGACTGGAAATGCTGGATCATCTTTGTTTGCACGCGCAGCCACACGGTCAGCTCCTCGTCGCTCAGATCTTGTATGAGCATGTCTAACATGCTTTGCCGGTGTTTCTCTATATTTTGCAGCAGCTTCGCGCCTCTCTTGGAAACGTGTAGCAGCTGCATGCGCCGGTCCCGCTCGTCGGCATGCCGGCTTACGTAGTCGTGTAGTTCTAACCCTTCCACCAGCTGCGAAACCGCCCCCGGTGTCAGGTATAGTTGCCGGGCAAGCTGTTTAAAGCTGACAGGCTGCATTTGGCGAATAGTGCGTAACAGCTCAAATTGAGAGCTGGATATAGGGCAGTCGCGGGTAGCCAGCTGTAAGTGGCCGGCCACACCACGCTTTAGGGCGTTCATGTTTTCGAACAAATTTCGAACAAGAATGTCACGATTTGTGTGCAAAATAAAGATCCTACAGATAGTTTAGTTACTAAACAGTGTAGGCGGTAACGCATAGTCTGTCAAGAAAACAGTTGCGGGTTAGTGAGATATTTCATAGATGCTTCGCTTCGACAGCCGTACCATAAGAATATATCAAGTAACACAAGGAGGTGTGGAGTGACACAAACTAGTGGAAAGGGTTGGCACGGAGATTCTACGGGCCACGCTCGTGCCGGCCGCAAGGGTGGCACGATGAGCTCCGGAAACTTTCGCAATGACCCCAAACGGGCGGCAGCTGCCGGCAAACTCGGGGGCAGCATGAGTCCTGGTAATTTTAAGAACGATCCTGAGCGGGCTAGGACAGCTGGCCGCAAGGGTGGCAGCAGGTAGAGCAGTACAAGGAGGAAGACATGGTTTTAAATATTATTCTCTGGATCTTATTTGGAGCATTGGCTGGCTGGATCGCTTCGATGATCATGGGCACTAATGCGCAGCAAGGTGCTATCGGCAATATTGTCGTCGGTATCATCGGTGCCGTTATTGGCGGCTGGATAGTCGGTATTTTTGGTGCTAGTGTGAGCGGGTTTAATCTGGGAAGTTTGCTTGTAGCTATTTTGGGTGCAATAATCTTATTGTTCATTATCAGACTGTTTACCGGACGCGGTGTACACCATAACGTCTAGCACAAAAATAAAATCCTAACGGAGGTGTATCGATGCCACCAGATGATCAGCACTATACCTATAACCCACTCAGCAACGAGGACAAAGAGCTCCTATTGCGTCACGGCTACCGGCCGGGCGAACTGCCGCCCGAAGAAGAACGCGAGCTGGTGGAAGACTTGCGCGAACAGAATGGTGGCGATGATGACGGCGACCGGTTGAGTACCGATGTCCCAGCGGACGAACGCGGCTAGAGCGGCCGAAATGCCGGTTTCGGTGGGCTATCTTACAGCTATATTTTAAGATCTCGGGTAAGCTGGAAGCAGTGATAGGGAGGATGGAGCATGGACGAATTTACGGTACGTAAACTAAACATCACCCCTCGTAGCGAGGAGGAACTCCACGGCGTGCTCACCAGTTTCGAGCTGAAGTGGCAGAACAAGGCTCGGCGTATAAACCAAGATGAGCGTAGCCCCCGGTTCTAAAGCTAGCGCCGCCGGCGCAGTAAAGGAACCCCTTATAAGGGGTTCCTTTACTTGTGTTTGTGCAGATTCACGGTCTAGCCGTTTTGTAACACCGACAAAATATTTCCGGCCGGGTCTTTGAACCAGGCTATGTCTGGCCCATACCGGCAGTACGGCCACGGGCGATACCCTTTTCGTCCTGATGCATGTCTGGGTACGCTTCGAAAATCACGCCTTTAGCAGCCAATTCGTCTACGGCTGCGTCTATGTCGTCGACCACGAAATTTAGCATGGTGTATATGGCGGGAACGTGATTTTCCTTGCCGTACACAAACACCTCTGCACCACCACTCAAGTGCAGTCGCAGACCCATGTCGCTGTCATCGATATCGAGCCCCAGTACATTGCCGTAAAAGTCTGCTGCGGCCGCCTGGTCGTCTACCGAAAATCCACTAAACGCTGGTGTATCTCTGAACATGCTGATCCCTCCATTCCTCTCATTAGTATACGCTCCCGGCGATGTGCTTGCGGTCTCTGTTAGTACCACGTCTAGCTGCCCATAAGGCTTTCGGCAGTCACGAGGTTCTGGTGGCCAATGGCGTGCGCTAGTGATTTAAGGGCGGCGAGGTGTACATCTTCGCCGTGCAGTGTCGCCAGGCAATCTGCCACTACGCTCACTGGTACGTTCAGGTCGAAGATGCCCATCGCCGTCGATGCGACGCTTATATCGGTAAAAACGCCGGCAATGTAGACATGGCCGTAGTTATGAATAACGGGCAGCAGCTCGGGCGTCAGGCATGAATACGTCGTGCGCCAGTAGCTGGGGAGGTGTAACGCAGCGATTTCGGGGATCTCGTCGGTATCAGGAGCGTCAACAAACTGGTACCAGTGCAATTCCGAATGAAACAGGCTGGCCGGGTCGTTTCGGTAACGGCAGTGAATTACATCGCCGCCGAACTGTTTGCAGAGTTCGACGGTGCGTAACATGGCAGCTTCGCTGGCGGTTTTGTGCCGCCAGCCTTTTTGCAGGTCTATGACGATGAGTAGGGGTTTGGTGGTGTGTTGTGTAGGCATGCTTCCAGTGTACACTGTAATATCGTGCCGGGTAACAAGCGCGACGGCAGGTATCCGGATGGTCGTCCCCAGTACGGCATCATTCCGGGCACGCACGTGCTCATGACCTGGCCACTCACTTGCGGCACCTCATGCTTATTTTTTACGCTCCGGAAGGGGCGTTTTTTGTAATCAAAGTCATTGACAAAGGCTGCTACCTGCATTAACATTTAACCATATGGTTGAATTTACTTTTCCTCTTGATAACATCTTTGGATCACTGGCTGATCCAACTCGTCGGGACATATTGGGTCGATTACAGCATGCCGAACTTACCATCAGTGATGTCGCCGGGCCATATGATATGTCGCTGGCGGCGATCAGTAAGCACCTGAAAATTCTGGAGCAAGCGAACTTAATACGGAAAAGGAGGCAGGGCAAAGAGCGCTACGTGTCGCTCGCACCCGAAACTATGATGCAAGCCGCAGATTATCTAAAGCAATATGAGCGACTATGGAACCAACGTTTCGACAGATTAGAGCAATTTTTAAAGGAGGACAATATATGAACGAAACTAAGCCAGTAATCATTACCCGTATGTTTGATGCGCCCGTTGAAAAGGTCTGGGCCGCCTGGACCGAACCAGAGCAGATCAAAAAATGGTGGGGACCAAAAGGTTTTACCGCACCGGTAGCAGAAGTTGATTTGCGAGTCGGCGGTACATATCTGTTCTGTATGCGCGGCAGCGTAGCGCCTGGTGAGCCGGCGCAGGACCTATACAGCACTGGTACGTACGAAGAAATTGTGCCGCTGAAGAAATTGGTTTACATGGATAGCTTTAGCGATGCCGAAGGCAATGTTGTGCCGGCCAGCGCCTACGGTATGGCAGATTTTCCTGATGCCATGAAAGTAACAATAGAGCTTGAAGAGCAGAACGATGGTACAACGAAAATGACGTTGACTCACGAAGGTGCGCCTGCCGGTGAAAATGCTGACAATATGCTGGTGGGTTGGAACCAGTCGCTCGACAAATTAGCGGAAAGCGTGCGATAAGTACACATGGAGCGATCTATTACTCACGGAACATTTACTGTTGAACGTACATTTAACGCCGGCGTTTCAAAGGTCTGGGCAGCATTTGCCGATACTGCGGCTAAGGAAAAGTGGTTTAAGGGGCCGGATGGCGCACCGAACGATCACACCATGGACTTCCGGGTAGGCGGGCACGAGCACAATCGGGGCGAGTTCCATGGTACGGTACACCGGTTCGAAGCGATATATTACGACATTGTGCCGGACAGACGCATTGTATACACATACGAAATGTACCTGAATGGCGAACGGATTTCGGTATCGCTAGCAACGTTGGAATTTACCGCAGCTGGCGACAGAACTCTGCTGGTGCTGACCGAAAGTGGCGCGTTTCTGGACGGTTTCGACAAGCCGGAAATACGTGAACATGGCACTGAAGAGTTACTGAATGCGGTTGCAAAGAGCGTAGAATAAAAACATAAACTTTTTGGGAGGGCCGTAGTATGGCGAAGTTGATTGTGTCGGAATTCGTAACCGTCGATGGCGTGTTTGAGGACCCGGGCGGGTCGGAAGGCACGTTGCACGGCGGCTGGCAGCTGCCGCTGATGGGTGACGATGAAATGGACTATAAGCTGGAAGAACTCCGGAGTACCGATGCGTTGCTGTTGGGGCGCGTTACCTACGAAGGATTTGCAGAAGCCTGGCCAAAGATGCCCGATGCCGGTGAATTTGGTGACTTGATGAACAGCCTGCCAAAACATGTTGCCAGTTTGACGCTCTCAGATTTTACGTGGCGAAATTCGAGCGGACTCGAAGCGGATGCTACTACGGCAATCCGAAAACTGAAAGAAAAGTACGGAAGAAACATCATGGTCTACGGCAGCGGTGAGCTGGTGCGGTCATTGCTCCAAAATAATCTGGTGGACGAGCTGCGCCTAATGACCTACCCGATCATACTCGGAACCGGCCGCCGTCTGCTGGATGGCGCACCACGCACGAAAATGAAATTTGTGAGTGAGCAGACATTCCAGAACGGTACTGCATTGCTCACATATAGTCAGATCGTCTAGAGACTCATACTTTCATAATGATATATTATCGTATGTTTGTCAACGTTTGTGAACTCAGTCACCTCTGTTATACTCAGACAAATGAACGCACAAGACATCCGCAACAAATATCTGAAATTTTTTGAAGATCGTGGCCACACGGTAATCTCACGGGCGCCCCTGGTACTACAAAACGACCCGACTACGCTCTTTACCGGCAGCGGTATGCAGCAGCTCATGCCGTATCTGTTAGGCCAAGACCACCCGGAGGGCGTGCGTCTGGTAGACAGCCAAACATGCCTGCGGGCACAAGACATAGAAGAAGTCGGCGATAACCGTCACACGACGTTTTTCGAAATGCTGGGTAACTGGAGCCTGGGCGACTATTTCAAGGCGGAGCAGTTTCCTTGGATATTTGAATTTCTGACTGAGATAGTTGGTCTCGACCCCAAAAAATTGTATGTCACTACATTTTTGGGCCACGAAGCGTTCGGCATCCCCAAAGACACAGAATCTGGCGAGATCTGGAAGAAGCTATTTGCCGGCAAAGGCATCGAAGCTGGTGAGGCTGAAATTGGTACCGAAGCTGATGGCTACCAAAAGGGCATGATCCCCGGTGCTCGCATTTTCTACTATGCGGCCGATAAAAACTGGTGGTATCGCGGCAAGAACATAGAAGACATGCCGGTCGGCGAGCCGGGCGGTCCTTCCAGCGAAATCTTTTATGAATTCGACTACGTAGAGCACAACCCCGAATATGGACCAAAATGTCATCCAAACTGTGATTGTGGAAGGTTTGTAGAAATTGGCAACAATGTGTTAATGCAATACGTGCGTACCGACAAAGGTTTCGAACAACTGCCAAACAAAAACATTGACTTTGGCGGCGGCTTGGAGCGTATTGCTATGGCCGCCCTCGATAGCGCTGATGCTTTCAAAATCAGTATCTTGTGGCCAATTATTTCCAAACTTGAACAGGTCTCTGGCAAATCGTATGATGCTCATACGAATGCCATGAGAGTTATTGCCGACCACCTGCGTGCCGCAACCTTCCTGGCGGTGGACGGCGTGGTGCCCAGCAACAAAGAGCAGGGATACGTGATGCGCCGCCTGATGCGCCGGGCAATTCGTTTTGCGTTCGACCTGGGCATAGAACAGAACTTTCTGGAACAAGCCGTACCGGTCATCGCCGACATGTACCAGGCGGACTACCCAGAAGTGAAAGCAAACCGTGACAAGGTAGTGGAGGTGCTGGTGAAGGAAGAAAAAGTCTTCCGCCAGACACTGCGCAAAGGTATTGCCGAACTACAGAAGCTAGCCGGTAGCAAGGTAAGCGGTGTTGATGTGTTTAAACTCTACGATACCTACGGCTTCCCGGTAGAACTCAGCACCGAAGAAGCGTTCAAGCAGGGAATAGACTTGAGTGAAAACTGGCGCGAAGAATTTGACGCGCACATGGCAGAACAGCGCGCCCGCAGCCAAACTGCCGCAAAGGGTACATTTAAAGGCGGTCTGGGCGGCCAGAGTGAAATCCACAAAAAGTACCACACGGCCACACACCTCATGTACCAATCGCTCCGTACCGTACTGGGCGACCACGTGATCCAGCATGGCAGCAACATTACCGAGGACCGCCTGCGGTTCGATTTTAGCCACGACGAAAAAATGACCCCGGAGCAAATCCAGCAGGTCGAAGACATGGTGAACGAACAGATCCAAAAGGATCTGAAAGTCAGCTTCCAGGAATATCCTACTGATGTTGCACACGGCGAAATGGGCGCGCTCGGGGCCTTTGGCGACCGCTATGGCGACACGGTAAAGGTCTACAAAATGATCGCTGATGGCGCAGACAAGCCGTTCAGCTTCGAAATTTGCGGCGGCCCGCATGTTGACCACACATTACAGCTAGCCGAAGGCGGCAAGCGCTTCAAAATTACCAAAGAAGAATCATCCAGCGCAGGCATCCGCCGCATCAAAGCCGTCCTGCAGTAGGACTAGGAAGAGCAGCCCGAGACTTTGGCTTTGCCAAAGCCCGGCGCGATGAGAAACCCGCTTGCGGGTGTCTCATTAGGCGGAGCCGTAAAGAAGAATCATCCAGCGCAGGCATCCGCCGCATCAAAGCCGTCCTGGTTTAAAGACTTTCATGTAGCTGTGCTGTCGTAATACTATTAACAGTGGAAAAGTGTGGGCTTTTAGATTAGAGTTATGTCATGGACCAATCTAAAAAGATCATCATTGTCGAGGATGACGCCCGGCTGGCAGAAATCTATAAAACACGGTTGGAAATCATCGGCTACACCTGCTTCATAGCATACAATGGTATAACTGCGTTGTATTTTATACAACAGGAACTACCCGATTTAGTGTTAGTGGACATCATGGTGCCGGACATTCCGGGGGACAAAATATTGGCGACAATGCGCGCGAGTACCTGGGGCAAACAGATTCCGGTATTTGTCATATCGAACCTGAACGAATCTGAAGCGCCCGCAGGTATACGAGGCCTGGGGATTGAGGGGTATGCCGTGAAGGCCAATTTGCAGGACGACCAGATCGATCAGATTGTCGACAATATACTAAAGGTCAAACCGGTCGAACCGCCACCAGAACAAGCGTAATCGGTGCTAGAAGCAGACGCAGGTTATACCACGGCCTTTAAAATATCTGTTGGGCTGGTACGATGCGCTGCGGACAGCGGCGATGAACCGCTGGCGGGGGATAGATGTACCCAGGTCGAGCCAAGCGGCCCAGTGCAGTTTTGCTTTCGTGAAATGGCTAAGATCGGTGTCATCCAGTATATCGGCCAAGGTTTGCAGCGTTTGCGTACAGTATTGGCGATAGTAAGCGGCTGGGTATAAGCGCAGTGCCCGGCTGTACGCCGGGAAGCGCTGTTTTAGGCTGCTCATACTGCTGCTTTTCCGGGGATAGTGGCGTATGAAAGGCGTTTTTTTGCGAGTGCAACCGCTTCATGTATTGTCAATACGATTATGCTTGTGTATTTACTGTTTGGATTTTGCCAGGTCTAGCAGAATACTGCCGCCGCGCTCTTGCCAGCGGTCGAACGTGGGGCTGTCCTGCGCCTTGCGCTCACGCCACATGTTTAGTGCATCGCGGGAGTACACAACCGGTTGTGTATCTGTCATACCTTGCCCGTCGTAGAATTTACCGGCAGTTCCAGGACCGCCATTGTAGGCGGCGGCAACAAGTTCCATGGTGTAATCCCATGACGGGCCTTGGCTGCTGTCTCCAAATTCATCACGTAAATGTGCCATGTAGGCGGCACCGAACTCGATATTGGTGCGGGGGTCCAGCAGATTATATTTTTGGACAGGTTTCTTGAGGTATTTTTTGGCGATGTCGCCCGCTGTCGGCGGCGTAATCTGCATCAATCCCACGGCGCCAGCTTCGCTTGCAGCTTTCGCGTAGCCGCCTGACTCCATTGTCATCAGGATGGCAATGGCTGTTGGGTCCACATTGTACCTTTTAGCCATTTCACCAATCAAAGGGTTCCAGTGTTTGACCGTTTGCGGAATCCAGGGGCTGGAGATTTGGGTTGTCTCGGCGGCAAGCGGTACGGTGGTCGCATGTTGAATAAGCGCAGTGCCGCCGATGATTACTACGGTGAGCACGGCTCCAGCCGCCATCATTAACCCGTCCCGCCGTGAAGGCGGCCATAATTTTGAAGCGCGCAGCAGTATGCCCATATGACTAGTATAGACCATCCGCTTGCACGAAAATGTATGGTAGCCTAGCTTTTAAGCTGCTATGCTTATGCTTAACGATGACAGGCGATCATGAGATTATCTCGGCTCAAGAAAGCGCTCGACAGCTCAAAATTGTGCGCTTATATGTCTCTATTGCCTGGGTGTACGTGCTGGTGTTTGCGCCCATCTTCTTTTTTGCGGTGAAGAATATTTGGCTTAATATTGTCATGCTTATTGACTTTGTAACGCTGGCCGCAGTGAGTTTGTCCTTTCGGCATAAACCCAGGACTGAACGCATCACGCTTGCGCTGGCGGCTATTGCCGGGCTTACCGTTGGCAGCATGGTTGTTACGGGCGGTATTGATCGGACAGGGTTGTACATACTGTTCCCGTACATTCCTTTTATTGTTTTCTTGCGCAGCCGGGTAAGCGCTCAACGCTGGTTGTACGGCATGCTGCTTTTTATCGGCATCGTATTAGTTTTATCCCTGGCGAAAAGGGTCACGCTACCGTATGCGGATCCATTCCTTTCGATGGCGGTTGTAATGTACATATTTACGCTGCTGTTGACATTGGCGTATGTGCGCGAAAAAGCCATTGCTGACTACCATCTGCGTACCAGCGCTAAAGAACTGGTGCGTATTAACCGCAAGCTATCAGAAGCAGCGTCGTCTCAGAAACGGGTCAGTGCCAGGACCGCGGCAATCCTGAGAAGCATAGGCGAAGGGGTGATCGTCTTCGGTGCGGACGGTAATGTAGAAGCTACCAACCGAGTGGCCGAAAAACTTTTAGGATTCAGTGAAAGCCAACTGATACAGGGTGACTATACGGAACTCATCAAAGCTACCGACGAAAACGGGGCGGCCATAAGCGGGGAGGAGCGTCCGATAAGCAAGGTTATTGCCACCAGAAGGCCCGTCACCACTACGCTGTACTATATCCGTAAAAATGGCACGAAATTCCCGGCCCAGATAAACGTGGCTCCAATTATTATGGACGACGGGTTCGAGGGTGCAATTGAAGTCTTCCGTGACGTCTACCTGGAAAAAGAGATCGACAAATCGAAGACGGAGTTTGTGTCGCTTGCGTCGCATCAGCTGCGGACGCCGCTATCAACTATTAGCTGGTACGCCGAGATGCTGCTGGCTGGCGATGCCGGCAAGATTACTAAGGAACAGACGCGCTATCTCGACGAAATATACCAGAGCAACCGGCGTATGACAGAGCTGGTCGGGTCCCTGCTGAATGTATCGAGGATTGAACTCGGAACGTTTTCGGTGGAGCCTGAGCCAATCGATCTCGTTAGGCTGGCTCAAGGCACGGTGAAAGACCTGGAGCCGCAAATCTTTGCCCGCAAGATAAACTTCGAAGAAAAATACGATCCAAACATACCAATTATCAATGCCGATCCAAAACTTATGCGCATGGTGATCGAAAACCTGGCATCCAATGCCATTAAATATACCCCCGAAGCTGGCAACGTGACGCTGCAACTAAAGCACCGGGCGGGTCATACGGAGATAACTATCGAAGACACCGGGCTGGGTATACCGGCAGGGCAGCAAGGTAAAATTTTCACCAAGCTGTTCCGGGCCGATAACGTCAAGACCCACGATACCGAAGGTACGGGGCTGGGGCTGTATCTGGTGAAATCGATTGTTGATTATTCTGGCGGTAAAATCTGGTTCAAATCGGAAGAGAACAAGGGCACGACATTTTGTGTGAGTATACCGGACGGTGGTATGAAGCATAAGCGGGGTACCAAAGCATTAGGGTAAGGTGCTAGTATGAATCATATGCCTACTCAAACTGCCGCAACTAAAAATGGTTCACGATCTATAGCTCCCGTTTTGCCCTACGGGGGGTTGTCTCTGGTCTGGCTGCTCATAGTCCTGCTGTCGGTCACGGCCGATAACAGCTCGCTTGCCACCAAATACAGGCTGTCTACCACGCAGCTACATTCCTTGCAGCTAGCGGTTTCAGTACCAGGGCTGGTGATTTGGCTGACTATTTTATTCGCAGCCATAAGTATTGGACGCTACGCCCGCACGATTGCTGGTTCTAAAGAAGGACCGGGTTTTCGCCTCGTAGCATATAGCCTTTTCGCGCTGCTGGCCGGGTTGGTCGCTAATAGCTTTTTAGGGGGGCTAAAACAGGTGGTGGTTCAGCATGCGGCTAACCCTCAAGCAGTGGACACCGCATTCGTTGTACTAAACAATTACGTATCTGTTGTTGCGGCCTTGGCGAGCTACGGTTTGCTATTGCACGGCAGCAAACTGTTACTTCGTTCTATTGGCAAACGGCTTGATCTGGCAAAGAAGCTGCTGCCCGTCGGGACGGCTTTTGTGGCTCTGACTATTGCATACCTTTGGTTAATCCACGGCAATCCTGCCCGTCAGATGTCGAGCGATCCGGTCATTAATACAACCTTTGGTTTACCCTACTGGCTTATAGTTTGCACCGTGGCGTTGCCGTTCGTAGCAGCTTGGCTGATAGGCGTGCTGGCGCTGATAGGCGTGTATCAATACCGCGCGGAGGCTTCCGGCATAATCTATAAGCTGCTGTTTAGGAAACTGGTTGTCGGTATGACGTTGTTTATAGGGCTGACTATAAGCCTGCAGCTATTCATCCAGCTGTACAGCCTGTACGCTACCCGTAGCTTGTCATCGCTCCTAGGCATTGTCGCAGTCGTTTACCTGATTTTAGCCTATGGTTTTATCCTGATAGCCCAGGGTGCTCGAAAGCTTAATAAAATCGAGACATTGTTAATCGAATGAGTACAGCCATGAATACTAGCCACCGGTACTACAGGCAAGTGGTGCGCGCGACCGAAGAATACCTAGGGCCAGCTGCCGAACGGTTTGTGAACCGCCAGATTGAGTTCCGCTTGGGCAAAACGCCAGAAACCATTGAACGCAGCGATATACCGAAGCTCAAGGAAGCCATCGGCACAGCCCTGGGCCTGCTAGTAAAAGACCAAGAGATTATTACCCAAGCTATGCACAAAATTGACCTAATCGCAAAGGAGTAAGCCATGCCTCAAACCGCTCTAGTAATCGAAGATGATCTGTCATTGGCCCAGGCCATCGATAAAAAACTGAAACTTAGCGGCTTTAGTACGCTGACCGCCCGCTCGGTTGATGACGCTCTGCGGTGTATGGATAGCCAGCGGCCTAACGTTATTTGGCTTGATCACTACCTGCTTGGCGACAAAGACGGCATTGATTTTGCCGCCGAGGTTAAGGCGCACGATGACTGGAAAGATATTCCGATGTATATCGTTTCTAACACTGCCAGCAGCGACAAAGTGGCGACCTACAACAAACTGGGCGTTCGCCGTTACTATGTCAAGGCTGATCACCGGCTGGACGAAATTATTGCCGACATCAAGGCTGGCGCGGGTTCTTAGGCTATGGCTGGTGCTGTCAAAAAAGTCCTGGTTGTCGAAGACGAAAAGCCGCTGGCCGGAGCATTGGAGCTGAAGCTGAAAAAACAAGGCTATCAAGTAGCGGTCGCGCATAACGGCCAGGTTGCCCTGGAACTCATGGCAAGCGAGTCGTACGACGTAGCACTGCTCGATCTGGTAATGCCGGTTATGGATGGATTCGAGGTGTTGGAGGCGGCTCGAAAATTGCAGTCAGCTCCCGTTTTTATAGTTTTATCAAATCTAACGCAGCCTGACGACGCTTCCAGGGCGATCAGGCTGGGCGCTTATAAGTTTTTGGTAAAATCCGACACGCCTCTGGCGGCAATTGTACAAGAGATAGCCGCGCTATAATGCGGCTTTAGATTCGCCGATGACCTCGATAAAGCGGTTGACTGTGTCGTCTAATCGGACTTCGGCCTTGATAATCCATTCTTTAGCACCGAGCTCGATCGCTTGTTTAATCAGGTCCGGGTTGCCGGTGTTGCTGACAATGAGGACAGGGCAAGTTTGCCAGCCGGGCATGGCGATGAACCGCTGCATAAATTCCAGGCCGTTGATTTCGTACACGTCAAAATCCAGCCAAATACCGTCAAAGTGTTTGCCGCGGGCAGTAATGGCATCGAGTGCCAGCTTCCCGTTATCAAACGTGGTTGGTTCCAGGCCTGCCTTAATAAGTTTTGTGTTGATGGCCTCTTTGAGGCTTGGTTCGTCCTCAATGACTAGGACTTGATACTTCTGATTCTGTTCCATTTGTAGCCACTGTAACACCTTTTAGGGGCAGCGTAAACCAGAAGGTGCTGCCTTTTCCTACCTCGCTTTCAAACCAAATATTGCCGCCAGAGCGGTGGGCGATAATCCGGCACAGGTGCAGGCCCAAACCGGTTCCATCGGGGTCGTGCTGTATGGCGCTTTGATCGCGGTAGAACTTTTCGAAGATCATCTTTTGATGGTCTCTGGGTATGCCGATGCCGGAATCGGTCACCTGTAGTAACAATACGTCCTGGAGTTTCGACAAGAAGATGGTTACGTCGGAGTTGTCCCGTGAGTACTTAATGGCGTTAGCGATTAGGTTTTCGAACACGTACCCGATGAGCGTACCGTCCAAAAATATTTCCGGCAGGTTTTGGTGGAAACTGGTGATGAGGGTGATGTTTCGCCTTTGCGCCTGTACGGTTTGCGCTTGCACGACTTCTTGCAGTAATTTGTGAACCTCCACCGAATGAGGCTTTAGCTGCAAGGAACCGGTTTCGATACGGGATAATTGCAGCAAGGCTGCTATCAGGTCATTCATGCGGCCGATGCTTTGCACGACGTTGGCTAGAATGTGCGACTGCTCCGGGTTAAGTTGTGATTCGTAGCGTTTCAGAAACAGGCCAATGCCCCATTTGATGCCGGTTAAAGGCGTCCGGAGTTCATGCGAAGCCATCGTTACAAAATCACTTCTGGAACGCATTGCCGATTCGATGTCGGTCTTGTCGACGATTACGATGGCCCATGTGTCAGAACCGCCGCGCGGTTTAATAATTTGAAATTCCAAATACCGCTCTGTGCTGTCTTCTTGGTCGATATATGTTAGTTTTTCAGTTCGCTGGTCTTCAGCCTGGGGCGGCGAATCTTTTTTAATAAGCCAAAAGGGACTCATGTCGGTGTCGGCCGGTACATTGGCGAGTGCTAAAATGCCCGGCCAGGAAATTCCGACCAGATCGGGCTTGAGCTTAAAGAAATTGATTCCGGCTTGGTTGATGCTGGTGACTTCTGTCGAGCCGGCGTTGACCAGCAATATCGGCCGGTCGATGTACTGCACAATGGCATCCAGTTCATCCGGGAGTGTAAGCATTAGCTCCATAGCTGCATCATAGCACTTTTTCTTTATTAGCATGAAGCCCTGTGCTACAATCCGCATATGATTATTTGCAGTAAAATCCCCTGCAGAACGGAGCAAAACTAGATGGCTAAAAAGATCCTGATCGTCGAAGACGACAAAGTACTGGCAGAGACGCTTCAAGCTATATTGACTGATACCGGCCTGTACGAGGTAGCAGTAGCTAATGGCGGGGAGGCGGGGCTGCAACTGGCGGATGAGTTTAAGCCCGATCTGATCATTCTTGATTTGTTGATGGCAGGCACCACTGGCATGGATTTGCTGGCCAAATGGAAGGAAACGGGCCTGAGCGGCCGTGTACCCGTCATCGTTGCGACCAACCTCGATCAGCTGCCATTTATGAATCACGCCATGACAATGGGCGTACACAATTACTTCCTGAAGAGCGAAATGTCACCCGAAGCGATTGTTAACCACTGCGCCAAGGTTTTAGCCGAGGCAGATGGCTCCCAGGTGCCGCCATCGGCACCCTCTCAGTAATAAGTGTAATCTGATAAATACCCCCAAAGGTAATCCACCAGTTCTACTGGTGTGACTCGAAAAGGTTCGACCTTTACCCTTGCACAGAATAAGCCCCGGCATACAGTGTATGCCGGGGCTTATTGCTGAGTTGGGAAAAATCCGCCGCGTCGAAA
>JAICKY010000009.1 GCA_025927655.1 Candidatus Saccharimonadota bacterium
AGAAATTCTAAATGGCCCGTTAAAGAATTTTTTGCCTCAGCAGTATTTTGATAAGGTGTTTAAGTTTATCGCAGATTCTGAAGCTGAAGAGAAAACAATGCTTCCGATTGCTGATGACTTTATTGAAGAGCTATGGTCGTTAATTAGAGTTCAGTTGTCTAGCTTAGATGTGAAAGAGATATCTGAAGTACCTAGTTTTGCGACCAGCATCATAGCAATCACTAATAAGACTAATCACTTTCTCGCGGAAGACCTAAAAGCTATCGCAGCACTAGAGGACGAAGACCTCCTTGAAACATCATTGGGCAGTTGGGTGTCTGATGAAGATATGGCAATTGAGCAATCGGTTTCTGATGATGGCAGTACGGAAATATTTTTCCCGTTTGATTATGATAAGTACCAGCTTAAAGTTTTAGGTATAACGGCAAATAAAGCGGTTATTGTTGAAGGCCCTCCAGGAACAGGTAAGTCGCAAACAATCTCAAACTTGTTAGTGCACCTTGCTGCCACGGGAAAAAGAGTATTGTTCGCGAGCCAAAAAGACCAAGCTATACGTGGAGTAAAAGATAAGCTCAAGGCGTTAGATATACCATTTCTGTACGGCTACATACCAGACAAGACCTCCAAGCTCTACACTGAAGAAGATGAAAAAGACGGTGCTGCTAATACCCTTTTAGCACTTAATAGAGAGTTCCAAAAAGGAAAAGTAGGTGACTTAAGAGAACCTCTGGCCTTACTCGCAAACCGTTCAAATATTTTTGTAGAGAACTTGAATAATGAACGTTCTATCTACGCCCTATTAGAAGAGCGCAGAAGTTTGAGTTATTTAGATTCCATTCATCCATATGATATCGATAGCGGTTGGTATAGTCAGTGTATTTTACTGGAAGACACTATTAGTGGATTAGAGGCTAGTGTTAAGGAATACGAAACAGTACACGAGAAGTTTTTAAAAGCAGCAAACAAGAAGTTTCAGAATCTAGAGTTAGATTATCAAGAGACTGTAGATTCCATTGAGAGCATCTACTCATACTTTAAAGAAAATATGCCTGAACGTTCTAGCTTTATAGGCGGTAAGGTCAATGGCTTGAAACTGCGCAATGCTTTGAAAGAGCACGGCCGCAATCTCTTGCAAGAAATCTACGTGGAAGTGGAAAAGATATTGTTCTCTGATAATACTAAATCGGCTCGTCTGCAGCTACTAGATAGCCTGTCAGATTACTTTGTATATGGCAGCGAGGCACAAGCTATTGTAGATAGCCGCACTTCCCTAAATGAACTACTTGCAAGTAAAGAGATACCAGCAGCTACATACGGAAATCTTAAAAAGATAATCACAGAGAACGGCAAGGAAAAAGTATTTAGTGACTTTAGTAGGTATAACGAAATCTGTGAACAGGTAGATGAAATGTCGCTGTATTCGGCGAATGAACTCAATCGTGAAATCAAGGATATTCGTAAGTTTTATCGAACCAACGTTACGAACTATGTACGTAACCGCATCCTAACAAGAATTAACGAAGCCAATAGCGATAAACAAACGAGAGCAACATTAGCTCAGGTAGCAAGGGACTTATCCAAGAGTAAAAAGGCGAATAAGACGTTTGACAGGCTGAAGCATAACCCAGAAAAGTTTGAAGCAATGAAGAAAGTATTGCCTATATGGATGATGAGCCTGGATGATGTTAGTCGAATAGTTCCGACCGAGAAGAACGCTTTTGATTATGTAATCATTGACGAAGCCTCACAATGTAACTTTGCTTATGCATTCCCCGCTATGTACCGTGCAGGTCATACTATTTTCTTTGGCGATACGCTACAGATGCGTGACGACAATATTATGTTCAAATCGAACCAGCAGCTAAACGCTATCGCAAAGAAGCATAAGATTCCTGATGTCTACCAAATTAAGGCCGAAGAGGATACTGTGAAGTCCGTTATGGATATAGCACACCTCAATGGATTTAAGACAACGACACTCAAATACCACTATCGTTCACCAAAAGAGCTGATAGGTTTCTCGAACCAGTCTTTCTATGAGCCAATCGGTAGAAAATTAGAGGCGATGAACGACAACATTGTCCCCTATAAGGACACTGGCCGCGTTCTCCTCACTCACATAGTAAAGCCAGATGATAATGAAGAGGTATCGGATAAAACAAACCTTGCAGAGGTGCGTAAAATTCAGGATTTGGTTGGAGAGATTAAGAATGACCCTGTCCTGAAGGATAAATCTATTGCAATCCTCACCTTCTTTAATGAACAGGCTGAATTGATACGAAGCACCATAAAAGACGAGGACATCAAAGTAGCCATAATAGACGGCATACAAGGCGATGAGCGTGACATTATAATCTACTCATTTGTCATTAAAGACCCTGCGGACAAAAAGCGATATATATCAAGGACTGGTGAAGGTGGCGAGATTAATAAAGATATCGCAGCTGGACGCGTTAACGTTGCTTTTAGTCGTGCAAGAATGCAAGTTCATGCGGTTACATCTTTAGCCCCTGAGTTATGGCCTGATGGTATATGGATTAAGAGGTATCTTGAATACATTGAAACCAATGGCATAGTGAACCGTCGACACAGTAAAACAGAACAGCAATTCGACTCCAATTTTGAAGAAAATGTATTTAGCTATTTGGCGAAAGAGTTAGACGCAAACGAGTACTCGCTAGAGACCCAGGTTGAATCTTTAGGTTTTAAGATTGATTTAGTAGTTTGCCGCAATGGCAAGAAGTTAGCTCTTGAAATGGACGGCCCTTCTCACTTTGTAGGTGGTGACGGTCAGGTGTATGTAAAAGACGACTGGGAAAGGCAAGGCGCACTAGAAACTGCCGGATGGAACTTCTACCGCATTTCATATTTTGATTGGATACAAAACCAAGAGGCTGAGCAGAAAGCACTAATTGAGTATATAGAGCAGTACTTCTCTGATACAAAGACCACGTCTAAGACCACAGTACTGAGAGAGCTTGAGAAAGAAACGGTTGCACCAGAAGAAGCTCCTAAGGATATGTACGTCACTGACTTTTCGGATGAGAATGTTGATAACGTCACACCTGTCCGTGTCACGCCTGAAGCTAGTAGCGTAAAGCGAACCAATACTGCAAAGACCAAACCAGCTAAACCTACTTTCTCGATAGGAGACCGCGAGGTTAATCAAGATGATTTTGAGCGATACTTAAGCAGCCGCCAGCAGAGCTACATTGAGATACGCTATCAATCTATGCGGGCTGGGTCAGCAAAATACTGGCGAACTATACGTTTGGATGGTTATGATGGCACATACCTATTCTCTAAACAGGATAATGCACCTTACCCGATAAAGTATCGACGTGACAGGGTCATAGAGTTTAGATAATACTTGGTTGGTCGTTTGTATTGATTACTTTTTCTTGAAATGGGTTAATACTCATCTTTTATTTTCAAACGCAAAATAATTGACCAAATTAGTTAACTTTTTGCTAAAACCTGTTCATTTTACAACGTCATTGCTACAATCATCTTAATATTATGTGTCGTTATAGTTTGAGGAGAATTATATGGCGGAGGCAGTAAAGGCCACCGATGGTAAGGCGGCTTCGACCTTACTCACCGTACTGAATGTAGTAGTAACATTGGTTGCAATAGGCGTAGGTAGGGCGTATCCGCTCCCTGTAGGCATAATTGCAGTAATTTACTTTTCTATCGTGCTCGGCATAACTATAAATAAACGAAACATCGCAAAGTCTAATGGCGAAGATGACAGTAGGCTTACAAAAGAAATTCGTGGGTATATAGCATGGATTATATTTATCGCTGCCGTGCTAGGCCTACAAGTTTGGAGTGCAGGTGGTTTTCAGGCAAAAAGCTTAAATAGTTATCAATCACCCACCGAACTTGCCAGTGAAGGTGCACAGCAAGCAAAATCAAGCACAACCTTGCCTTACCAAGTTGATGAAGTAACTACCTTAACTGACATCACTTCAGCAGATAATACCATTCAGTATCACTACACATTACACGATGCCGATACTAGCAGCCTGACTGACGAAGCACTTAAAAGCAGTATAAAACCAAGTGTTTGCGCAAATACTAGTACGACTAATTTATTGAGTAGAGGCGTTAATCTACAATACTTGTACGCAGTATCTGGTAGCGAGCAGTATTCCTTCACAGTTACACAAACCGATTGCCAAGGCTAAGATAGATACAAATATCCATAGTGTTAGCATGATAATGCTCCATAATTAGATGCTCTTTATTGCATATATTTATAGATAACCAAAAACTGCTAGAATTCGCGGATTGTAAGGTGTAAAGGTATGGATATTTCATTTTATTGCTTATGTTATGCTTATTGCAATAAAGTTACCCATTAAACAGAACTTACGCCGCTAGGCATGTTTGCGCCTACCACACCCCACGTACACAGCTAGCATAAATACAAAACATTAGGTTCGACATTTTTCTCGTTAGTAAAAGTATTATTTCTTCGAGCGAACAATGTCAGTGTTTTTAGGACGCTTTATCTTTTTTCGTTCAGGGGCATTGAGTATCATCTCACGCCGTTCTTTGTTTTTAATAATATTATCTACGCTTTTCACTACAGGAGTGGTAAACACCTTATTATCCCAATTAGAGGTGTCTGCAGGCGAAGTTTGAGGTGGTAACTGTACATCACTCATCTACCTTTACTATAACAAAAAGTCCATTGTAGCAGCACGTTCTGAGCGTATAGGGTCTGCCAGCCTTGCACTAAGTTTATCCAGTCCGTCTTTGATGTCGTGGAATTGCAACAGTAGTATATGCAGACTTTGTATAGCAGGTTCGTTAACAGTACCTACTCCCCATCGAGTTTATTTCCTGACCCAAGCTTGGTTCTAAACTATTGATAACTTTATAAAGAATTGATATAGTTATAAAGTTATGAACTATCAAACGCAACTGAAATCAATTCTCCAAGCAAGTGGCTGGTCTCAAGAAGAGTTGGCGCGTCGTCTTGACGTATCCTTTGTCACGCTTAACACGTGGGTTAATGCTAAGTCGGAACCTCGTAAGAAAGCACAGGATTCCATCCAAGCGCTTTACTTTGATATTGTTGGTTTCGATAGTGTCGATCGAGAGGAACTGGACGGTCGGAAAAAGATTGCCGCTTCACTACACACTTCTGTCCGAGCAATTGCAGGCGACGAGCTGGCTCTTAATAAGCTAATCCTTTATCTCACTTACCATACGAACACGATTGAGGGTAGTACGATGACCTTGGCTGACACGGAAGAAGTCCTCTTTAATAATCAAGTTCTTACAAATCGCACCCAGGTCGAACAGGCCGAAGCTCGTAACCACCAAGCCGCACTGCTATGGCTGCTCGGTGAGTTACGAAAGAAAGACTTTGTTTTAACGGAGGATACAATCAAAGGTCTCCATCTGCGGCTTATGAATGGCATACTAAGCGACGCGGGGCAATACCGACGCCACAGTGTGCGAATTATGGGCACGCAGGTTGCAGTAGCCAACTACCTAAAAGTACCTAGCGCTATGAGCGAATTATTAAGCGTGACTATCAATGAGTACGGTGATATCGTTACACGTCTTGCAAGGGTGCACGCGGCCTTTGAGAAGATTCATCCATTCAGTGATGGTAACGGGCGTGTTGGTCGTTTGCTCATGCTTGCACAAGCGTTACGGTCTGGTATTGTCCCTCCTCTTGTAGTCAAAGAAAAAAGGCGTGCTTACTATAAATATTTAGAAATGGCTCAAACCAAAGAAGAATTTGGTCCGCTTGAGTTCTTCGTAGCAGAGTCAATCTACGCATCAAACCAGCTGCTATTTGATGCGTAGGCCCCGTGTGATCGGCCGAGTTCACATGTTGGTGGCCACTTTTAAACAATGGTTGCGCCAAGTACTATCACGAATTTCTCATACTACTGAGGACCGCGGTGATCCCGCCTTAAGCGATGAGCAGCTGGCCGTTTACATTACATTAGAAGACTCCCAAACACACGCTTTTGTTACGGGGAAAGCGGGTACTGGTAAGTCTGTTTTGCTGCGGTACTTTGCTGCACACACGAAAAAGATAGTAGTGAAGGTTGCGCCTACCGGTATTGCGGCGCTCAACGTTCAGGGGCAGACTGTCCATTCACTTTTCAGGCTACCAACTGGCTTCATAGATCCTAGAAATGTCAACGTATCTAGGGAAACTCAAGAAATTTTGCAGCATGTAGATACAATTATCATTGATGAGATTTCAATGGTTCGTGCCGATACGATAGACGCGATCGATCAGATACTGCGTATCGCCAAAGCTAGTGAGCTACCTTTCGGTGGCACACAGATTGTTGCGTTTGGTGATGTATACCAACTGCCACCCGTCGTAGTCGGCGCTCAGCTACAGAGTTACTTTCTGGCAAAGTATGGTGGTGCCTATTTCTTTAATGCACATGTATGGAAGAAGACAGCACTTACCATCTATGAGTTACAGACGGTTTTTAGGCAATCGGACGAAGATTTTAGGGATTTGCTGAACGCAATTAGGAACGGTTCACACACTAAAGGTATGTTAAGCGAGTTAGCCTTACGGGTGGTTTCGCCAACTAGTGTTCCGGCAGATACGATCACGCTCACCAGCACTAATAAGGCGGCTGAAGAGATCAATCGAGCTCGCCTGGTAGTGCTGCGCGGTAAGATGCGTACCTATAGTGCAGTTATAACTGGTGAGATGCCAAACGGTTCTTTGCCCACTGATGAGAGCCTAAGCCTACGGATTGGTGCTCAGGTAATATTCATAAAAAACGACCCTGATGGAAAATGGGTCAATGGCACGACTGGTGTAATTAAGTCTCTGAAGAAGGACTGTATACGTGTGAAGTGCGGCAGCGTAGTGCACAATGTTGTACCTACTCTGTGGGAGCGGTCGAGTTACATATACGACGAGGAGCTGGATGGTATGCGGCAAGAAGTAACAGGAACCTTTACCCAGTTTCCTATAAAGCTTGCTTGGGCGATAACTATCCATAAGTCACAAGGTTGTACGTATGACAAGGTAGCGGTTGATCTTAGGCGCGGAGCATTTGCGCATGGTCAGGCATATGTGGCATTGAGTAGGTGTCGCTCGCGGGAAGGGCTCTACTTGCTCAGTAGCGTCAAACCACAAGATATAATAATTGATCCAGTTGTTACAAAGTTTATGGAACGGGTACAATTGATTTGCCGGTAAGGTGGAATCCCTCTGCCCTAGCCACACCGCATCCATTTGATTTTTTAAGCCAGAATAATTCCTATCAGTTTGCAAAGTAGCTCATCTGGATGGAATTGTAGTACAGTAATCTCTATATGATACGCCAGTTAGTCCCAGAGGTATGTTCAACTATTGTTCTAGGTAGCCGTAGATAAGTTTAGATAGGTCGGCGAGCGGTTGTGTGCTGCTGCTATTGGTCATAATGACCAGTGTGTAGGTGCTTTTGGGGCCGTAGACTATGGCGGCATCGTTTTGGACGTTTTCGCCGTCCCCCTCGGCCACGGTTAGCCAGCCGGGTTTGTCGGCTACTGCGATGCCGCTGGGTACACCAGCTGGAACTCGTTCGCGCCAGACCTGATTTTTCATAAGCCCCAGCAGCAGTTGCGTGTCCGAGGCATTGAGTAGAGCGCCCTGCTGTAGTTTAGTAACCATGGTGGTAAGGTCGGCGGCAGTACTGTGTTTGTCGCCATTGGCCGGATTGCCAGAACTATCGTAGTTATTGATATCGGTGCGGGCGGCTCCCGCATTGGCGGCTAGCTGATCCACGCGGTCCCAGCCGACCAGGAACCCAAGCGCTTCGGCGCTATCATTATTGGATTGCAGAATCATTTTTTGCAGTGCGCTGCTAACGGTTTGACCAGTGCGGGTAACAGTATTCATAGAGTAGGTTCCCTGCTCTACTTCGTGCAGCGTGGCATAGGCGACGTAAATTTTGTAGGTGCTGGCGGTGACCATTTGCGCAGTACTGTTCCGGCTGGCGGTGCGAAAGCTACCGTTAGTTTCGGCAACTACGACCGATGAGCTGAACGAATGCTGCGCTGCCCAGGTATCGATGATCTGTTGTAACTGCATGTCGGTGTGCGGCGCGGTTGCATGAGTGTCAGTCGAGCCGGGACTGCTATTCGCGGAGGCTGTTCGGGTGGCTTTTGCAACTTTGATATGGCTGGGCGTGTGGTGCACGTGCAGGTATCCAAAACCAATAGCCACTACGAGCAGTGCAATACTAAGCGGTTTTATGTACGACCGGCTGCGGGGTTGCTTCCTCATGATACTGGTTTGTACGTTGCTCCGCCCGATACGTTAAAAAACTGCTCTAACGTGGGGATGTTTTCTTTGTGCAGTTCGGTACTTAGGCTGGTGCCGACATAGCGGAAATGCCATGCCTCGGCGCTATAGCCGGTGGCCGCGCTGTCTGCCTGCGTATATCGCAAAATAAAGCCATATTTCCAGGCGTTGGTTTGTGCCCACTTGCCTGCGGGCAATGTGCCAAAACAATCTGCCACGTTGCAATTGCCGGAGCCGATGTCGACTGCCCAACCGGTTTGATGTTCGCTGTAACCTGGACGAGCGCTGACCGTGTCGGCATAGGTTTGGCCGTATGCTTTTACCAGGCTGCCGTAGGCTGCCACTTGGTCGCTGTACGAGCGATACCCGCTGTCGGCGACAAGTGTGTAGCCAGCGGTTTTTGCGTCTGCGAACATCTGCGACAAGGCTGCGGCAGCTTCGGCGCGCATGAGCTGGCTATTCCCTACCGATGTTAAGTCTGTTGGCGCATAGGTTTGCGGGTTGATAGGGTGCTGCTTGTTTACGATTGCCCAGAGACTGGCCGGGTCAGTAGTGGAGTATTTTGTTTTATCGAAAGAAGTCTGGTGGGTATTTGTTTTTGAAGACGATGGAGCCGGGGCATTAGTATGTTGCGCGTGTAGGGCAAGGCCAGCCGCCAGTGCTACTGTGACCAACCCTGTTATTAGCAACAATCGTGTACGCTGCATCATCACCTAGTATACCAGCCGGAGCGTTGTGAAATCCTGCAGAAGGCTTGCCTGCGGCTTGGCTATTGCCGTATGGTAGACCTTCCCCCGATCTACCCCTATCAAAACTAATTCCCGGCAGCATCCCGTGCCGGTTTTACTCGTCAGTGTACCGTATGGTACACTTCCTCCTAAGAACCACCACGTTATACTACCGGGCAATCAGCTTTGCCAACGGGGTAGATCGGGGGAAGGTCTAATCATTTAGTAATTACTTTCGTTATGGCCAAAACACCACAAAATCCAGCTGATTACATCCAGCCGTTAAATATGAATGGGCTTAATGGCCGTATGCTGCATGCTCCGGCGACTGGAAAGGCTGACCGCGAAATGCTGCTTGTATATGGACACCATGCGCTACTAGAGCGCTGGTGGGGATTGGTGGAGAGTCTGCGGGATTTTGGGTCTGTGACGATGCCCGATCTGCCCGGTTTTGGTGGAATGGACAGTTTTCGTACCATCGGCCGAACGCCCACTATCGATGAATATGCCGACTATCTGGCGGCGTTTGTAAAAATGCGGTATCGGCGTAAACGGGTTACGGTTATCGGTATATCCTTCGGATTTGTAGTGGCGACGCGTATGCTGCAGCGGTACCCCGAACTCACCAAAAAAGTCGACCTGGTGGTGAGCATGGTGGGTTTTATGCACAAGACAGATTTCCTGTTTACGCCCCGGCGGCGCACGCAAATACATGTGCTTAGTAGGATGTTTTCCTGGCCGGCCGTCGCGTGGTTTATACGGTATTGCTGCTTGAATACCTTTGTCATAAAACACATATATATTCGGATGCCGGCCGGCCGCCGCCGGTTCCTGGAAATGGACCCCATGACATTTTCGACGCTGATGGATTTTGAAGTCAAGCTCTGGCAGGCTAACGATGTACAGACGCATTGGCGCACTACGAGCGAATTTTTATACCTGGATAACTGCGGCAAACAGATTGATTTGCCGGTGTGGCATGTAGCATCGAAGGGCGACCATTATTTTGATAACCAGATTGTGGAGCAGCACATGCGGGTTGTGTTCAATGATTACCAACAGGGTGTTATGGACTCCAAAGCACATACTCCAAGCGTGCTTGGCGACAAAAAAGAGCTGAGTATTATGATTCCGGCAAAGCTCCGGAAGGTACTGCGTAAGCCGGTCGGTGCATAAAGAGATGGTATACTAGGCCTTATATGAAGATTGGACTGGTGCTGCCATATAACATAACCAAGGGTGGGGGCGTAAAAGAGCATGTTCTAGCGCAACAGACTGAACTGGTGCGAAGGGGGCATGATGTAGTTATCGTTACGCCACAACCGCGCGAACCCTATACTCCTGATGATCGTAAAGTTGCTTTTCTGGGCACTGCGGCAGAGTTTAAGTCGCCGCTTAACACAACTGCTCAGCTGAGTGCCAGTATGCTGACCGACGAAATCGACACCATGCTCGAACAGGAGCAGTTTGATATTTTGCACTTTCATGAGCCGTGGGTGCCAGTGCTGAGCCGTCAGATATTGAGCCGTAGTAAAGCGGTGAACGTGGCGACATTCCACGCCAAACTGCCCGAAACTATCGTTAGCCGTACAATGGCGAAGGTCATTACTCCGTACACCAAGCCCCTGTTACGCCATATTGACGCATTTACGGCTGTTTCTGATGCTGCTGCCGAATACTTGCTGACACTCGCGGATGTGTCGGTAGAGATTATTCCAAATGGAATCAACCTGAAGCAATTCCGTAAACCGGCTACTGTGGTGACGAAGAAAAAGGGTCCTAAAACCATTCTGTACGTTGGTCGCCTGGAACACCGGAAGGGTGTGAAATATCTGTTACAGGCATTTGCAGAATTACAGGTGCGCGAGCCGAATGTCCGGCTGTTGCTAGCAGGAGATGGCGTCGACCGCGAGAAGCTGGAAGCAGAGGCTGAGGAGTTAGGACTGCAGCACGTTGAATTTCTAGGCTATGTAGATGAAGCAACCAAGAAAGAGCTGCTCCACACCTCTGACCTGTTCTGTTCCCCTGCTCTGTTCGGTGAGAGTTTTGGCATTGTCTTGCTGGAAGCTATGGCAAGTGGCCTGGTGACGGTCGCGGGTGATAACCCAGGCTATGAGAGCGTAATGCAGGGTCTGGGCAAGTTGTCGCTGATCAACCCCAAGGACACTTCCCTGTTCGCGCATCGATTGCAACTGCTGTTGTTCGACGAGGATTTGCGTACGCTTTGGCAAAAATGGGCCAAAGATTATGTACGCCAGTTCGATTATCCAAAGGTAGTTAACCGGTACGAAGCAGTCTACGAAACCGCGCTTGCTACGGCGGCAAAGAACCAGGAATAGCATGAAAATAGGCATGGTGCTGGACGACACGCTCGACACGCCGGACGGCGTACAACAGTATGTTCTGAACGTTGGTAGCTGGCTGAGCACACAAGGGCACGACGTGCACTATCTGGTAGGAGCTACCACGCGGACGGACATATCCAATCTGCATAGCCTCAGCCGCAACATGCATGTGCGTTTTAACGGTAACCGTATGTCTATGCCCTTGCCGGCGGATAGTTCCAAACTCCGCGTGTTTTTGGCGGAAATGCAGTTCGACGTACTGCATGTGCAGGTACCGTATAGCCCATTTATGGCCGGGCGATTAGTGATGGTAGCGCCGAAAACCACCGCGGTAGTCGGCACGTTTCATATTTTGCCTTACTCGAAACTGGTCGTTTTAGCGAACAGGCTGCTGGGCCTGATGAACTATCGCTCGGGTAAACGATTTGACTATATGATGGCGGTTTCGGGGCCTGCCCAGAAGTTTGCCCGGGAAGTTTATGGGTACGATGCAACGGTACTGCCGAACCCCATCAGGCTTTCGCAGTTTATTGGTGCCACGAATAACAGCCAGACACTGAATATCGTGTTCTTGGGTCGTCTAGTTGAGCGCAAGGGCTCCTTGCTGCTGTTGCAGGCCGTGGCCTATATGCGCGATCATCAGCTTTCAGATGACGCATTCCATGTGGTTATCGGCGGCAAGGGCGAGCTGCTCCCCGAACTCCAGCGTTTCGTAGCCGCGCACCGCTTAAGTGATATTGTAGAATTCCATGGTTTTGTGGATGAGGCAGAAAAAGGCACGTTTTTGGCCCAGGCGGATATAGCAGTGTATCCAAGCGTGGGCGGCGAGAGCTTCGGCATTGTGTTGCTGGAAGGCTTGGCGGCGGCGCGCGGCGTGGTGCTGGCCGGTAATAACCCCGGCTATGCCTCGGTCATGCAGCCCTATCCAGACCAATTGTTTGACCCGCAAGACATAGTGGGGTTTGCCGAAAAGCTGGCATGGTATTTGAACCACCCTATGGGACGCGCCAGGGCTACAGAGTTACAAAGACAGTATGTGCAGCATTTTGATATTAGCGTGGTGGGCAGCGAGTTGCTAAACGTGTACACCAAGGCTTTGCAAAGCCGGCGCGAATCGTGAGATACTACGATTATGTTACATTCTAATATTCCAGACGCTTCGGAAGAAGTTGAATTTATCATTTCAAATCGTACTATTTTTCGGATTATTGTTGCGGCGCTTCTGGCGATTCTCTTTTTTGCCGCTGTCCGCCGTAGCGTGCACACACTGACGCTGATTGGCGTGTCGCTGTTTTTGAGCCTAGCCCTCAATGGACCGGTGCATTGGCTGGCCGACCACCTGCCGGGTAAACGCCGCGGTAATCGTGGCCTGGCCACTGGTTTGTCTATCGGCATCGTGCTGGTTCTGCTGGGCTCCTTTTTGGCGCTTATTGTGCCGCCTTTGGTGGATCAGACCAGCACGTTTGTGCACCAAGCCCCGGGACTCGTAGAGCAAGTGCACGATCAGAACTCCAGTGTCGGTAAATTTATCCGCCAGCACCATCTACAAGATCAGGTCGACAAGTTTTCGCATCAGCTTTCCGGAAGGGTCGATGATGTCACGGGTTCGGCTATCACCACGGTTTCACGCATCGGCAGCAGTTTGTTCGCGACACTTACTGTTATAGTTTTGACGGTTATGATGTTGGCAGAAGGCCCGCGCTGGCGGCGTATCTTGGAACAGCTGGTGCCGCAACGGCACAGTGAACGAACCCAACGGCTAGCCCGCGACATGAACCGGGTTATTCGAGGCTATGTGAACGGTCAGGTGTTGCTGGCGGCTATCGCATCGCTGCTTATTGTGCCAATGTTGTTTATATTGCACATATCAAACCCTCTGGCGTTGATGGTTGTAGTGTTTGTGTGCGGGTTGATACCGATGGTTGGACACACGATTGGGGCTATCATCGTAACTATAGTTGCCCTGTTCCACTCGTTTACGGCGGCGATTATTATTTTGGCATACTATATTTTGTATCAACAGATTGAAAATTATGTCGTGCAACCACGCATCCAGGCAAATGCCACCAATATGTCGGCGCTATTGGTGTTCGTGTCGGTCATAGTGGGTGCAAACTTCGGCGGTTTGCTTGGCGCGTTGGTGGCGATTCCAATTGCTGGCTGCCTGCGGGTGATCGTGCTGGACTATCTGGAAGACCGCAACATACTCAAACACCAGACTGTTGAACGGGCTAAGACCGGCAAAGCCTCAGTGTAGTCCTACAGCCGGTACCAAACGGCACCGTGAGAAGTATCGCGCAGGCCAATTCCCTGCTTGGCTAGCTGGTCGCGCAGCTCGTCCGACTTTGCCCAGTCTTTGGCGGTGCGTGCTGCTTCTCTGTGGGCGATCAACTGCTTGATCTCATCATCAACATCTTTCGATACGAGCAGGCGCAGACCGAGCACGTCATCAATATATTCTAAGAAAGCGTTAAAGTTTTCAATTTCGCCGTTCGTAATAGGCTCTTGGACGCTACCTGCCTCGGCTCCACTGATTATTGCCAAGGCTCTTGGGGTATTGAGGTCGTCATGCAATGCTCTTTGGACGTCTCCCAGATATGCCATGTAGTCAGGCCCCGTATAGTCATCGGTGTTCAGAGCCTGAAAGCGTAAATCGGCAAAAGCCTGCCAGCTCTTCAGGCGGTTCTGAGCGGCCTGCAAGCTGTCCCAGCTGAACTTACTCTGTGATCGGTAGTGACTCTCTAGCACGTGCAGGCGGAATGCTTCCAGGCTAATTCCCTTTGCTTCAATATCTTCAAGCGTGATGCCGTTGCCTAGCGATTTGCTGATTTTCTCGCCATCAATAGTAATGTGGTTGCTGTGCATCCAGTGGCGGGAGAATTGTTTGCCAGTAGCGGCTTCGCTCTGGGCGATTTCGTTCGTGTGGTGTACGGGCAGATGATCGATACCACCGGCATGGATATCGAGCGTTTCGCCGAGGTATTTCATGCTCATGGCCGAGCATTCTATATGCCAACCCGGGAAGCCTTTTCTACTGCCTTCTGGGGCGCCTGGCGGCGTCCACGGGCTGTCCCACTCCATGTCACGTTTACGATCGGCGGGGCTGAACTTCCACAAGGCAAAATCGCCTACATTGCGTTTTTCGGTGTTAAACTGCACGCGCTTGCCAGCTTCCTGTTCATCTAGATCTAGCCGGGCCAAGTCTGCGTAACTGGGGAATTTGGAAGTGTCGTAGTACACGCCATCTGAAATGGTGTAGGTATAGCCCTTTTCTTCCAGCTTTTTGATGAGTTCAATTTGCTCTGCAATGTGTTCGGTAGCTCTTGGCAAATGGTCGGGCTGTACAATATTGAGCCGCTCCAATCCCTTTTCGAAGTAAGCGGTGTAGAATTTAGCTACATCCCAAGCCGTTTTCCCTTCGCGCCGGGCACCTTTTTCCAGTTTGTCCTCGCCGTCGTCGGCGTCGCTTACCAAGTGTCCGACATCGGTAATGTTCATGACCCATTTCGGTTTGAAGCCGCTAGCTAGTAGCGTACGTATAAGCGTGTCTTCCCGGACGTACGTGAACCAGTTGCCGACGTGCAGGTAATCATAAACGGTGGGACCGCAGGTGTACACGGTGACTTCCGGTGCGTGCAGCGGCTTAAGTTCTTCGACGTTACGAGTCAGTGTGTTGTAGAGTTTCATCGGTGTTTTCCTGTCCAAAATTTGTGAGTAATTCGGTAGCGTAGCGTAAACACTCCGACTTTACTTCGTTGAACGGTCTCCCGTCCCCTATTTTGAACCCACTGGCGTAATCGTGGCCCCCGCCGCCCAAGTGCTCAGCTAGTTTGGCGGCCAGGGGCGTGCCGTTGTTGGCACGGATAGCGCCGGTAACATGACCGTCGTCATAGTGTTTGAATACGATGCTCAGGCGGACATCTTTCACCTGTAGCATATCGAATTGTACTAACGGGCCGGGGTTGTAGAGCGGGCTGTATTCGTTGATTTCTTCCTGGGGGACGGTTACGTGCGCGATTGCGCCGCTGGCTGCGAATTCGGTGCGGCCTATCAGGGTGCCTTTATAGGTATAAATAACCTCGGGCATTTTGCTGTATTCACGGCGCAGTTCTTCCAGCTGTGCCCGGTTGGCACCCAGATCGGTCAGATCTGCCATGGTCCGGTACGTACTGGCCTGGGTGAGCGAGTTCATCAGCCCTTGAGTATCACCTAAAATAGAGCTCATGATGTGTTCTGCAGCTTCGGTACTTATTTGCCAGCCGTTTTGGTTGCTCAGGTGGAATAGTAATTCACCAGTGGAAGCGACAGTGCTGTCGACGAGCATGGCTGCGGCAAAATCGATTGGCTTTTCGACCGTCCCGTGGTGGTCTAGTACGACGCAGGGTTTGCTTTTGAGCCGGCTGAACTGGCCTGATTTTTCCAACTGGTCGAACAACGTGTAGGTGCTGGCATCGACGATGATGCTCAGGTCGAAATTGCTAGGCAGCTCGCCAAGTACTCGGTCCCAACCGGATAAATAGCGAAGATAGGTGGGCATGTCGACCCCACAGTACATATACACATCTTTACCGAGGTCACCCAAAATGTGTTCCAGCGCCAGCGCACTGCCCAGGCTGTCGGCATCGGGGTTGTCAGCCTGCACAACTACAATTTTCTGGGCTTCGCTGACCAGCTGTTTGATTTTTTCCTGCATGGTACTGTTATTTTACCAGTTTTACTGCCTAATAGCTCTGCCAGATATAAAACCAGGCTGTTTATAGGGTTTGCCTGCCTTCCAGGGCGCGGCTGAGAGTGATCTGGTCGGCGTATTCCAGGTCTACGCCGATGGGCAGTCCACGAGCCAGGCGTGTAACCTTCACGGTGCGGTCTGGGCCGATCTGCTGTTGAATGTAGAGTGCAGTTGATTCGCCCTCGACACTGGCATTGGTGGCCAGGATGATCTCTTCTACTGTATCTTCGTCAATGCGCCCCACTAGTTCGCGTATGTGTAGCTGCTCCGGGCCGATGCCGTCGATGGGGCTGACCAGCCCGCCGAGCACATGATAGGTGCCATGGAACTCATTGGTTTTTTCCAGGGAGATGATATCGAGCGGTTCGGCTACGACGGCGATTGTTTTTTTATCGCGCCGCGGGTCGCTATAGAGTGGTGAGACATCTTCGTCGCTGGAGATAAGCGCGAAGGTCTTCGGGCAGTACTGTATGCCGCTATGCAGGCCGGTAAGAGCGCTCGCTAGCTGTTCTGCTTTGGCGGGTTCCCGGCGCACCAAGTAATATGCGTACCGCTCGGCCGTGCGCGGACCAACACCCGGCAGATTGCCGAGTGCCTCAATAAGTTTGGTCAGGGCTGGCGGTAGCAGTTCGGCCATGTACCTATAGACCGAGATCACCGAGCGCGCCCATCATAGGCTGCATTTTCTCGGCGGCAATTTTTTGGCTTTGCTGTATAGCATCTTTGACGGCATCTTCAATCCAACGCTCCAGCTGGCCGATGTCACCAAGGTCGACTGCTTTGGCGTCGATGTGCACCTTTTTGATCTTCTGCTCGCCGGTGATTTCGACACGTACCGCGCCATCACCCTGCTCTACCGTAATCACCTGTTTTTGGAGTTCTTTTTGGATTTTTTTAACACGCATTAGCATCTTGGCTTGATCGAAACGACTCATACGAAACTCTCCTTCTATTATAAAACTATTGTAACAGATTGGCCGGGCTATGGCTGCGTCAGATTGAATGTTTGCCGTGCAGCCATTGTGTGCGGCCAGGCTACAAAATATATGCGGGTCTGATACAACACCGAGAAAAATAGCATCAGGCATAGTACGGCTATGCCAGCGCCCCGGGCAATCGGGTTGCGGGGAAAAATTGTAAACCATTGGTCCAGCAGGCTGCTTAGACCGTGCGCTATAAACAAATACAGCAACGGTATTAGTGCGGCGAAGCCAACGCTACCGCCCAGACTAATGAGCGCGACACTGATGATAACCGAACCTGTCAGAAATGTTGCCCGTATGGTCCGGTGCTGCGCCAGATAGTAGTAACACCCTAGAGCGCCCAATACCAACTCGGCTGCATCAAGAAGCGGCGTATGCCCGACCCACATGGCAGGGTCGCCATTACTACGGATACCAATAGACAACACAGCGTTCAGAAGACCGCTTCCAACGTGTGTGAGACTGTGCAGATTCTGGGGTAGCCCGCCAGCAATTAGCAGTGTGTGAGGGCGGTGAATACTGGCGACAGCAAGCGGTGCAATGACGGCAATAAATAGTGCGCTCCAGCCTGCAAGGTGGACCTTGTGCAACCCTTGTAATTGTCGGCGTACCGTCGGCCAGAGTAGAACAACTCCAAACAATTCAAACCACGCCATGCCTGGCACATATACCAGCAGCGCAAAAAGACTTGCTGCGGCGTACCCGATCAGAATCCGGTGTTTTTTGGCACGGCGATACCATACTATGACAGCTACGAGCAGCAGTACGCTCATCTGTAGGACCTGTGCAGTGCCCAGGCGTGCGACATGCAGAAAACCAGCCGAAGTTGCGAACAGGAGCGTGGCAAAGAATGCTATCCGGTATGAGTACCAGGGTCGAATAATGGCAAAGAACAAGAGTACTGCCAGCACGCCGAAGCTTGCTGACACGACCCGTGTCATGAATATACCATGGTGGGCGACGGCCGTGAGCAGCCAGACAAGAGCTTTGTACGGCGCATTTACGGGGTTATGCGCAATAGAATGCCAGTTTACCGCGCTTATGTAAGCGCTCCGTTCGGCCGCGCTATAGCCCGGCAGTAGCGTGCCTAGGCGATGAAAATACAGTACGTATGCAATTAGTGCCAAGCTTAAAACCAACAGCCCCGGTCGCCATGCCCGCAAGTATATTTTTGTTACGGTATTCATAGTTCTTACCAGGTAGTATACACCAGATTGTGCTGGTATTGTCTCGCTTGCCGGTACTGTTCCCAGTGGCTAAAATACATGCTTAAAGCTAATCACCAAACGGGTTTGACGCATGGTTGGTATCGAGCGAGCGGAAGCGCTGCTTATCGCGGTCGAAGTACAATTCGACATTGCGTAGCGCACCGTTACGGTGCTTTTTGATAAGGATATCGGCGATGTTCTGGCGCTCGGTTTCCGGGTTGTAGTAGTCTTCGCGGTAAATGAAGGCTACGATGTCGGCATCCTGCTCGATTGATCCGGATTCACGCAGGTCGGACAACTGTGGAATCTGCGGGCTGCGGTTTTCGACTGAACGGCTGAGCTGACTCAGGGCAATGACCGGTGCGTTTAACTCGCGGGCAACTCCTTTCAGTCCGCGCGAGATCTCGGAGATTTCTTGTACGCGGTTACCTTCCCCGGCAAATCGGCTGCCGCCGCTCATCAGCTGCAAGTAGTCGACTACAATCAAACCGGGTTGGCGCATGTGTGCTTCGCGACGGGCCTTGGTACGCAGATCGCTGACCGTGATGCCGGGCGTGTCGTCGATGTAGATGGGCGCTTCGCCGAGCACGCCCATGGCATCTGCCAGTTTTTCGAAGTCATTATCGGTTAGATTGCCCGTGCGGAGGGCCCAGGCGTCCACGCCAGACTGCATAGACAACAAGCGGTCAACCAGCTGTTCTTTGCTCATTTCCAGGCTAAAGATAATTACGGGTTCTTTGGCATCGACAGCAACATTGTGCGCCAGGTTAAGCACGAAAGCTGTCTTACCCATAGATGGACGGGCAGCCAGAATGAAGAGGTCGGACCGTTGCAGGCCGGCCAGCGTTTCATCTATGTCACGGTAGCCGGTGGGGATACCGCGGATTTTATTTTTATCCTTGTGCAGGTCATCCAGACGCTCAAAACTGGCAGTCAGGATCTCATCTATCCCAACGACGGTCTGCTTGACATGCTGCTGGCTGACCGCAAACAGGCGGGTTTCTGCCTCTTCGATAAGCTCTTTGAGCGGTTTTGATTCGTCCTGCCCCAGATCTGCCATTTCGGCACTGACCGTGATAAGCCGGCGACGGAGCGCCTTTTGGGCGACGATATCGGCGTATTGCTCCACATGTGACGCAGTCGGTACGTAATTAGTGAGTTCAGTCAGATACGCTGGGCCGCCCACCATGTCCAAGAAACCCGTGCCTTTCAACTGGTCGGCCAGGGTCAGCACATCGATGGAAGCACGGCGTTCATAGAGCGCAAGCAGGGCTTCGTAGATGCGGGCATGGCGAGCGTCATAGAAATCGTCTACCGATACCGCATCGGCAATCTTAACGATGGCGTCGGTATCGATCAGGATGGCACCGAGCAGCGAAGCTTCTGCGTCGGTATTTTGCGGAGGAGTTTGATTTGTTTGCGTCATAGTTACAGTGCTCTCGTTAATGGCCTCATACAGATGGTGCGTCTTTGAGTGCAGTTTGAGATGAAAATCGGGGACCGTAAGCGAGCCGTACTAAAAGTACGGCGAGCGCGGACTGGAACGATTCGTTCAAAATGTGCCAAATGGGTAGCCGCTGTCATGATTCTAGCAGTTCGGCCCCACCGAAGATATTGCTTATGCTAGTGACATCCGGTTTTTCAGCGGGCGCAGGCTCGGCTTCGGCGGTAACGCAGACGATTTCTACGGGTTGCCCGTACAGGCGTTCGATAACATCTGCAAAGATTTTGCGGTTTCTGACTTCGTTGAGTCTTTTCTGGTGAAAGGCAAATTTTAGGCTGAGCGTCAGCGTGTGCCCGTCGAATTCGGTGTGAGCCATGCGGGCAATGCCGTACAGCGTGTTGTATTGTTTTTTAATCTCGTCGAGTGTTTGTCCCCAAAGCTCGGTTATGTCGGTGAGAGCGGTGGCGGTACTGGCTGTGGCTCCGGCAGGGGCGGTCACTTCTGAATTTGATGCTTCCGGGGCGGGGTCTTTGGCTGTATCCGGGGCGGCGGGTCCGGCGTCGTTAGCAGGAGGTTTGGGCGCGTTAGGAATTGCAACTGGCACGGGCGGAGCTTTTTCGGTAATGGCCGCAGGCTTAGGTGGCTCCACTGGTCCCGGCGAGGTTTTTGGCGCTTTGGTATGCAGGGGTGATATAGCGGGCTGAACAGGCATGGCTGCGGCTGGCAGCGCCGACTGGAGCAATACAATTTCGAGCAGTTGTTTTGGGCTGCGGGCTGCCGGCACGTCCAGGAGCTTCTGCAGCAGTTCCAGGCTCGCGTGCGGATCGGCCGCGCTGCCAGCTAGAACGGCTTCGCGAAGAGTGGCGCTCAGCTGGCGCGAAACCATGGCCGGCTCGAAACCCGATGCGTACAATTCGGCCAGGGTGCTGACGATATCGGCACTGCTGGCTTGTGCGACTGCGCTGGCGAGCCGGGTAATGTATTGGTCTGGCGCCAGACCTAAAATGCGCTCGACATCGGTCTTGGTAATGTGATCGGCACTGCTGCTGGCTTGGTCGAGCAAGCTGATGCTATCGCGAAAACTGCCTTCGCCGTGTTGTGCAATGAGCGCCAGGGCGTCGTCGTCTATGTGTAACTTTTCGCCTTTGGCGATTTCACGCAGGTGGGCCACAACCTGATCCTGAGGGACGGGGCGCAAGCTGTACCGCTGGGTGCGGCTAATAATGGTCTCGGGCAGTTTGTGTGCTTCTGTGGTAGCCAATATAAACACCACATGTGCCGGTGGCTCCTCGAGCGTTTTAAGCAGCGCGTTAAACGCTTCTTTGGTGAGCATGTGTACTTCGTCGATGATGTACACTTTGTATTTGGCGTGGGCTGGCGCGGTATTTACGCGATCGCGCAGGTCGCGTATTTCGTCGATGCGACGGTTGCTGGCGGCATCGATTTCGATAACATCCAGATGGGCTTCGTCGTCATACGGCAAGCCATTGATTTCGTGCGCCAAGATGCGGGCGATGGATGTTTTACCAGTACCTCGAGGCCCGCTTAGCAGGTATGCGTGGCTAATACGCCCTGCCTTCAGTGCGTTTTTGAGCGTGGTCGTGACGTGTTCTTGCCCGACCACCTCGTCCAGCGATTTCGACCGGTATTTCCGGTAGAGTGCTTGCCCCATAGTTACACCTATTATACGCGTTTAGGGAACGGCGGTCTGCTGTAAAATTAGCTGTTCGCGCTCTGAAGTACGAGCTTTTTATAATCTGCCGCACACAAGGCTTCGTATTCGATATTGTCTTGATCTTCGATAGCTATCTGGCTGCCTTCATTCACGAATACACCATTCAATTTACGGCCGTTTAAAACGGCTTTTTTGCCGCATCGGCACACGGTTCTTAGCTCTTGCAGCTCATGAGCCAGCTCTAGAAGCCGGGTGGAACCGGGAAATCCGTGAGTCTGGAAATCGGTACGCAGACCGTAGGCAATCACCGGTACATCTGCGTCTACCGCGAACCAAAAGAGTTCTTCGACCTGTTCTGGGGTCAAAAACTGAGCTTCGTCAACCAGCACACAACTAACTTTTGGTTGAGCGGACAATAGCACATCTATAGAATCATCGGGGTGGACTAGCACATCCACCTTGCGTTCGATGCCAAGCCGCGAGATGACGGCATCTTCTCCTTTAGTGTCGACAGCTGGTTTTAGGACCAGTGCCTTCATACCGCGCTCTTCATAGTTATATGCGGTCTGGATAAGCGCTGTTGTTTTGCCGCTGTTCATCACGCTATACCGGAAATATAGTTTTGCCACGTACTCCTCCTAATTGTTTCTAGTATAGCAAATGGCTCTAGGGCCATACGTTTAGTAGTAAGTGTAGCTTCGCGGGCGTAAAAAACCAACGGTGCACTATTCGTGTTAGTTTATAGTGCGGCTTCGAGTGCTGCCCACTCGGCGGTAGAGTCATCTTCCGGAACGTTCACGCTTACCTGGTCGCCTGGTTTTGCCTTGAAGTAGGTAACGCTGGCGAGCAGTACACGGAAATCACGCGTTCCCACGCTGACAAAGTAATGCCCACCTTCGAGTTTGAGCTGGCCAACCACCTGTTTGCGTGGAATAGGACCGATCTGCTTGTATAAAAATGCGCCGTCATCGGCAATGGTGAGCTTTAGGATGTCGCCCTGCACTAGCTTGGATTTGCTGGCGTAGTTAGCAGGTACGGGGTAAGTTTTGCTGTCGCTGCCGACCATGTTTTGGCCGTCGAAGACACCCTCTATAACTTTGCCCAGTACGTCATCGGTAGCTATAGCCTGTACTTTTTCGTCGTCTCCGACCAGGCTAACGAGTAATTCGTTAGCTGCGGCCAAATTAGTCTCGGCCTCTTGTATAAGTGCCCGGAGTCGTTTAACTTGCTTTTCTGGTACATCTGCCATAATTTTGTCTCGTTTTCTATCTCACCTACCGTATTTATCTAAGTATGCTCCACACCTTACCCTAACCGTACCATACTACAATTCGCAAGTCAAAGCTATATGACTACCGCAGAAACCTGTGGATAAATCAACACCTCCGTAAAACTACGGAGGTGTTGAACAACTGAGTCGTACTAGACCAGTTTTACTCTAGGAGTACTCCGCAAGCGGAGGACGCTTGAGTGGTAGAACTAAACTAGTTCTACCGTAGCGCCAGCTTCTTCCAAAGCTTTCTTGGCGCTTTCAGCGGCATCCTTAGCAGCCTTTTCCAGGACTACCTTTGGTGCGCCATCGACGAGAGCCTTAGCTTCGCCCAGACCCAAGCCAGTCAGGTCCTTAACAGCCTTGATGACAGCAACTTTCTGAGCGCCTGCATCTTTCAGCATAACGTCGTATTCGCTCTTGCCTTCATCAGCAGCAGCTTCACCAGCGGCAGCCGGGCCGGCAACAGCAACAGCTGCGGCAGCTGGCTCGATGCCGTATTCATCCTTCAGGATGGTCTTGAGTTCGTTTACTTCGAGGACAGTCAGCTTCGTAAGCTCTTCTGCCAATTTCTTAATATCAGCCATTTTAAATTCTCCTTTAAGAATGGTTGCAACACATTTCTTTGGCGCATTTCGGGCGTTGGCCTGCGCTCATCGGCTCATGTACCTAAGTACGTTCAAGCCTCGAACTTGTCCAACACTCCAAGCTGCACTCAAACAAATGCGTTGTCGTAGACTAGTTAATTGTTAAGCGGTTGTATCGCCTTCTTATGCTGTCGCTTTGGCTTCTACACCGTCGAGCAGCGCGTGCAGATTGCCGGAAAGCGCGTTGGTAACATCGTGTACAGGTGACAGTAATGTCGCAACAACTTGGGCAATGAGCTCGTTCTTGCTTGGCAGGTCAGCCAATGCCTTGACGTCATCGCTGCCGATAAATTTGCCTTCGCCGGTCAGGGCGCCTACGAACTCCAGTGTCGGGTTCTTCTTGGCAAAGGTGCTCAAAATCTGAGCAGGCGCGACTTCGTCGTCGGCGTTAAAGGCATACAGAAGCATGCCTTGCAGGCTGCTGGTATCAGCGTCTTTCAGTGTGTCGTTAGCCTGTACAGCTTTGATAACCAAGCGGTTTTTAACAACCTTTACCTTGGTACCGTTGCTGCGGGCATCGCGGCGCAATGTCTGCAAAGCTTTTACCGTTGTGCCCTGGTATTTGGCGACAACAGTCATTTTTGATGACTTTAGCAGGTCCGATACCTCGGTAACTACTGCGTCTTTTTCAGCTTTTTTTAATGCCATATGTAATATCCGGGTAATGGAGACAAACCTTGCGGTTTTTCTCATCGCACGGAGCGTCGGAATAAATCCGCCGACTCCGGCTGCTCTTTTCCCTTACCCCGGGTTGAGCTTTAGTTTATTTCCTCAGGATTCCATCGACCTTTTATCCTGAGTGATCTGTTACAAAGAAAGAGCCTTTGGTGTGTACCAAAGGCTCTTTACAGTTTGAGTGCTCGAAAAACAAAAAGATTTCGTATGCCTCGGTGACAAATTAAGGTATAGATTGAATCTATAGTCCAGTCACTGTCTTTGGTAACTTGAACAGTATAGCAAACAGAGGTGTTATCGTCAACAAACTACAGGGTAATGAACTCACGGGTGGCAGCAAAGCCGCAGTATGTCTTTGTGCGATCCTCACGGTACGAACGTGGCCCTGTACCTAAGAATAATGGATAGTATGCGTCACCGTTTCTAGGTGAGTATAACTCAAAATTTTTTACATCCAGGCCGGGGTCTTCTGATTTAGGAATGGGCCTTCCTACGGTGAAGACTTCGCGTACAAACGGCTCGTGCGGGGGTTTGCCCGTTATGAGCGCCTCGATAGTACGGATAGTCTCGTCAACTCCCTCATCGGTCAGCTCCATCTGATATTCTAGGGTGACTGCGCGGCCCAATGGCTCGCCAATGAGACAGTCTTGAGACACCTCCGGCGTCATAAGGAGAATACGATCAAGTACTGAAGCAGCCAAAATATCTCGAACGGCACCGGTGTGTGCAAATCGTTGGTCAGCAATGGCTATTTTGCCAAAATTGGGGCTGACAGTGTTGTGGGGGTCTACCACATAGCGCGCACGTTCAATTGCCCGTAAGATATGTGCCGCCCGAGTCTGTTCATAAGTAGGCGTAGCGCCTACCTTCTGTGTGTCAAAACTCCGATTTAAGTCATTGTTGTTGAACCCTCTTGCAGGGTCATTCTGGGCGGTTATAGGATCTCCGCATATGTAATTTACGTATGGTGCTAAATCCGGACGTTCTGTATATAGCCTGTGAGCGACCCGTGGAGCATGGGGCTCGTTAGTGTGGAGCCACGTGACGGCCACAGTAGGCTCGGATGTCATGATGACTTCTTCTACGGTTCCATTTAGAAAGTCACCGATCTCAGGTATTTGTTCAAGTTGTGTAATTCTTGTCATTGCAATAAAGCTCTACTTAGTGTCAGAATCCCTCCCTCGGCTGCTAGGTGCAGGGTGCTTGCCCTGACGTATCTTTCCACTGTTGCCCTCCGCTACTCTATCTATACGGGGCGTTTTTCCGGCGATTTCGTTACTGTAATAATACTCACGGGTGGCTGGCAGGTCAAGCTGCGGCTTTTATCTGCATGAACCACTTTAGCCTGGTTGTCTGTAGTGCGTTATGTTTTGGACGGGGTCGGCTCAGTTGCCTTAGTCGTCTCTACGAAAGACATAGCTTCGGCTAGTAACGGATGGACTTCGGTAATTTTGTCGTACATTTGCAGGGCGATCTTGCGGCAATCCTTGTCGCTCTCCGGTGCGGTATACAACTCCAACATTCGAAACGCTTCGCGTGCGTTTACCGTTACCTGCCAACGTACGTTGTGGCCGTGGAGGACGGCGTACTGAGCCAGCAGCGGGCCTTTGGCCGCTTGCAGGGCGCTGTACAGTTCCAGGCTTAAGTCAAAGCAGTGCTCGAATGATTCGGCTAGGCCCGCGTCTATCACTAGCTGCGGGACGTCGTAACCGAGCCGGGGGGTACATTCCTGTGATGATGGGTTGTCCACCATGTGATGGCGCTGTAACTCTTTGAATACCCCATATTTGGCTGTCAGGTCGAAGCTGTAGTGGATTTTTTCGAGCGGTCTTCCCGGCCGCTGGTATTTGCTGGGCCGGTCGCCCATGTATGCCGCGAAAACATCAAGCTTTTGCTGATATGACCACTGGGAAACCTGCTGCAGGAGCGCTTCCAGTGGGAGATCGCTGTGGGGATAGAGCATGTCGGCTACGATATCGAGTTCGTTACGCGGCCAATATGCAGCTAATCCAACCGGCCCTGTAGCGGCTGTGTAGTTTGTTGGCAAAAGAGTATTCGCCAGATTTTTTACTGTTTCCCGGGTGGTTGTCCGGTATGTAAGGGCGGCTTTATTCTGGCCCGTTTCGGCGGTACCCTCCAGAAATACCGGAATAATTTTACGGGCTTCGATGAGAAGCGCTGCTCCAGCGGTCCGCAGTTCGGCTAGTTCGTCATTTTGCAGATGCAGGATAAGGTTTTCGAGCGCCTGTCCCGAAGCAAATATGCCGACCGTAGTTTTAGCTGCTAACGGCAACGCATCTTGCAAAATGCTGCGCGCTTGGACGCTGGTGGCGCTTTGCCATGCAGCTCCCCGTCCCGATTTTGCCGCGGATGAATTTTTGCGAATGTATTCGGCCAGTGTGCCGACCATACTGGCGTATGTGCCGAATATGTCATTCATGCTGCGGATGTACTGGCTCCGCACCTTGCCTGTAAGCTCGGCCGGTATGTAGAATTTGTAATTCCCGTTCGTATTTTTTTGGTCGAACTGGACATATGGGGCAGCCTGCTCTGTATATGATGCTAGCCGTCCCAATTCGAGACCCCTGGCCAGTAGCGCGCTGGCCCCTTCGGCAATAAAATGCCTGCCCGCCAATTGCTGCACAGCATCGTCACTGTAGGCATTGATTGTCTGGCTGAGTAGTTGCTGGTCGGTGGCCATCTTCTCTATTGAACCATCGAGTAGCATGGTGTGCATGTCGCTGTTGCTATGGCTGAGCCGGGCCATAGCGGCGGCGATAACAACCGGCGGCAAGGTGTTTGTGAACCCATATATCGGGCTGTCGGCATTGGTGATGTACGTCGCTAGATCGGGCTTGGTAGTCTCCGCCGTACTTGTAGCTTTGCTTTCTGTCTCTTTGACTTCGGGATGGATAGCTGCCGGTGTTTCGGGCGCTGGTGCGTCAGCGGTAAGTACGGGCGGTTCTACAGCGGCCGCTTGTACGATTGGCTTGGTTGCCAGCACCTCGCCAACAGATTGGGGCTTTGACGCAGCGGTATCACCGGTGCGAAGCGCTAAGGTGCTGGTTACGTGCTGCCAGACGTGCTTAAACACGGTCTCGACGTCTTCATTGGCGTAGACTACGGGCAGGTTACGCTGCTTGGCTTCCCAGAGGTAGCCAGCACGGACTCGTTCCAGAAATGCCTCGTCCAGATTGTCAAAGCGTTCGGCATTAGAACGTACCCGGACGCGTTCTTTCAGGGTGCTGGCCGGCGCATCCAGGACAAGCATAAGATCTGGCTGCATATCACCAACGGCAAAATTTATGATGTCGTTAATGGCGGTGTAGTCCGGCACGTCTCCCCGGCCGTAGTATTGAATGGCCAGCGTAGTAAGGTAGCTGCGGTCTACCAGGCAAATGACGCCGTTGGCCACCGCAGTACGGATAACCTCGAGTGATTGCGAGCGCGCAGCGTTGTACAGCAGTACCTCAGTGCGGGTACTCATGGGGTAGCGCGGGTCTTGGGTGAGTCTGCGAATCGCGCGGGCGGTCAGGTCGTTTTGACTGTCTGGCTCTCGCAGGATTTTTACCGGCAGCTGCGCGGCCTGAAGCTGGGCAGCAAGCATTTGTACGATGGTGGTTTTGCCGACGCCCTCGGCCCCTTCGATGACGATATATTTACCCAAGACGCTCATACTACCTCACTTTCCCTGCTACGACAGACCAGATCACGCGTTCCGTAACCTTTTTGCTTGTCGCCATAGCTACTGCTATGCCTTCGCACAAGAAAAGTCGCGGCTCGCACGATCTGCCCCGTTTCACTTACGGGAAATGAGCTACTATGAGCGTCATTCATAGCTCATACCTTCGATTTTGCGCGGCATGCTGCGCTGATCTTTCCAGGCTTGCGGCAGCATCAGGCTTGGCGACCAGGTTTTGATAAGTGTTTCCAGATCGGTGCCGCTTTGGTATTTGTTGGCGGAGCGGCTGGATAGGTGCTTGCCATAGCTGCCATCGACTTCGCCGGTCTCATGGAACACTACCTGGGCGATTCGTTCGCCTATAGGTAACAGGACGGTCTCTCGCTCGTTTAAGTTATGGACGGTAAACGTGAGCCTGTTAATGTAACCGGGGTTAATCCAGCCGGCGTCAAGTGCAACGGCGACGCCATTACGCCCCCAGCTGCTGCGGCTTTTTACTTCACAGGCCCCTGGCGGTTTTATACCGAAAAATTCGTGCGTATGCGCCAGGATGTGTTCGCCGGGTTTTAGGGCGATTACGGGGTGGTCATCGGGGATGCCGGCCAGCGGCTTGAATCCATTTAGGTTGCACCATTCCAGATGTGGCATGGCTTTGTATGGGCCGTCGAAATAGCGTTCCACGTCTTCGCGGTCAAAAGGGTTGTAGATAGTCCGTTCGTTGGCGAGCTCGATCCGGTAGTAATAATACCCGAGCGTGACATCCAGACTGGCATGGGCCACGTTTTCTGGATCAAACGGATGACAGACGATGTGATCGTCTGCTATATACTGCCGGATTTGCGTGTTACTGAGTACGCTCATAATCGCGCCTGCTACCCTCCTTACACCGCCGCGCCCGACCCGCTTCGTTAGATATCATTGTACGGTTATGGCTGTTGCTCAGCAAGCCCCAAGGTAAGTTTTACAATAAAGCTGCCACAAGCTACGCGGCTGCGAATTGCTTGCCTACGATGTTGCCTGGTGCATCTTTGTTAAAGAGGACCTCGCTATCCTCTAGCAGATATACATGCTGGATACCGGCCGCCAACATAGCGTTCCAACATGGCTCGCAGCACCACCAGTGCCCCCACATATAAAGTTCGCCTCCTGCAATGTCGGTATTGTGGTCACTAGCATTTTGAATGGTGCGTGCTTCGCAATGGTTTTTAGGGCCACAGCCTTCGCAGAGGTCATAGTCTTGACCTGTCGGACTGCCGAGGCGAACGCGCTCACAGCCATGTGCCATATGATATGGGCTGAGTCGTACTCCGCGCGCAATAACTTTTCCGTCTTTAACGATGACACCGCCGATCGGTTGCGCACCGTCGTTAGATTCCTTACAAGCAATTTCTTTGGCCGCCTGCATGAACTCGTTATCCGCGGGCACATAGTCAATAGTACCCGCCGCAGGCATATACGGATAGTTGATGTGTTTTTTGCTATTCACCTCGTAAGACTCCTCGTTACTGTAGCAATCTTATACTTGTTTGCATATAATCAGCAAGTAATGGCGACGTTTGACGGGATATATCAGAAGCTGCTTACAGATATTATGCAGCACGGCGTGCGCGAAGTTAACCAGCGCACTGGGCACGAGACGGCGGGTTTGCCCGGCGTGAGTTTTTCAGTGGATGTCGAGAAGGATGGCTTCCCACTGCTCTCGCTGCGTAAAATTCCCACCAAAATCTTTATTGCGGAGCAGATCTGGTTTATTTCCGGCGCCCGTAAACCGGAAGTGTTCTTACGTAACTTTACGAAAATTTGGGATGATTTCACGAACCCCGGCGATGTCGTAACGGTAGCATACGGCTACCGCTGGCGGCGGCATTTTGGGCGTGACCAGCTGGGTATGCTGGTAGAATTACTGCAAAAGGACCCGTCTTCGCGGCAGGGGGTGGTAGTTACGTGGGACCCGTCCAGCGATGGCTTAGGCGGGGCCAGCAAGGCCAATGTGCCCTGCCCGTATACCTTTACGGTCAATATTATGGGCGGCCGGCTCAACATGATGAATGTCGTGCGTTCCAATGATGTGATTTTAGGCCTGCCGCACGATGTTGCGGGATTTTGCCTGCTACAGCTGGTACTCGCGCAGAAGTTAGGGGTAAAACCTGGCATCTACACCCACACCATTGCCAATGCTCATGTGTATGATATCCACTATGATGCTGCCAACGAGATGATTGGCCGCGCTGCCGACGCGCCGAAAGTCACGCTGCAATTGCCGGACGACACCTATGGCCGTGCCGAGGCTAAAGATGTGAGCCTGGTAGACGACATCGACACGCCGCTGCAAGCGCAGTACAAGCCCGGCGAAGCCATAAAAGGCCTAAGGATCGTACTGTAATGAGAACGTTTATTATTGCCGCGATCTCTGCCGATGGTTTCATTGCGCGCAGCAGCGATGAACTGGCAGACTGGACCAGCAAAGAGGACAAGAAACTGTTCGTAGAGCTTACCAAGCGGGCTGGCGTGATGGTTATGGGAAATACTACGTTTAAAACTATCGGCCGCGCACTGCCTGATCGCCAAACCATCGTGTATAGCCGCCAAGACTTGCCGTATGACGATGTAGAGGTAACCAGTGAAGACCCGGTTGATTTAGTTGCACGACTAAATAAAGCCGGGCAAGCAGAGCTGGCTATTTGCGGCGGCAGTACCATATATAGCTTGTTTATGCAGGCTGGTGTGGTGGACGAACTGTACTTAACCGTAGAGCCGTGTCTGCTCGGCGGCGGTGTACCCCTGTTCGACGCTGCACTTGATGCCAAACTGAAACTGCTGGAAACGCGGCAGCTCAATGAAAACGTACTATTATTACATTACGAGGTTCAAAAATAATGTCAGTACTCACCCGTCAGGAAATTTTAGAACATGTAGCTACCGGGAAAGTAGCGTTTAATCCGGCGCTGGACGTATTTCAGTTGCAGGCACATTCAGTAGATTTACGGTTAGGGTTCACCTTTTTGGTGCCCAAATCATGGCACATGACTAAAAAGGGCCGTGAAGCATTGCACATGGATTATTTTGCCGAAGACCGGCCGGAATATTTTGACATTGTGGAACTAGAACAGGGGCAGTTTTTTGATCTGCTCCCCGGCGAGCATATTCTGGTGTCGTCGCTGGAATCTATCAAGATTCCCGAGGATTTGATGGCCGTTATGTACCCGCGCAGCAGCACGAACCGTAAAGGCATATCGGTAGACCTCACGGGGATTATCGATAGCGGCTACGAAGGCCAGTTAGTTATTCCAGTGCGCAATAACACGCAGTCTCAGACCGTGCGGTTGTATCCTGGTGAGCGTTTTTGCCAGGTTGTGTTCCAAAAACTAAGCCACAACGTAGACGCGCGTAAAAGCCGCTATCACCAGCGCGATATCATTGATGGCGTCGATGTCGATAGCTTGGAATCGGAGCGTAACACAGAGATCGAACTGATTCGATCTGGTGATATGAAAAAACTCAAGAACGACCACGCGGCGTAATCGGTTTGGCTGCTGTGCTATAGTGCAGCGTGATCGCCTCAGGTGTGGAGCGCTACACCGCCGAGTCTGAGTAGCTCCCGTACAGTAGGCATAATGGGCATATCCCCCAGATATTGTTCGAGAAAAGCATGCGCCTGTTGCAGTGATTCCAAGGGTGTGCGAGCATGAAAACTATCAGAATCATATGGAAAATGTGATGCGAGCCTCGGTTGGAAGGTTGCTACGGCCAACTGATCTGGATGTGTCTGCAACGCAGCACGTACCTTGGTGGTGTTGAATATAAGGTCGTCAATGTGTACTGCCGCCATACCTGGCGTGGTGCCCGCAAAGTTCATGACATTCAGTGCGGCTTGCCCTTTGTCGGCTAATTGGTAGTGGCCACTCGTAATTACTATACCGTCACAGTTTCGAGGGAAGTGTTTGCCTAAGAAATCGATGGCCGACAGCTCGGCGCCTTCTATGGAGGAGCTGATGACGGCTGTGAATACACCGGCGCGTCGACAGGCTGCAACAATTTTACCCATCTCGTCAATATCTTCGTCGGGGATCAGGCCATATTCGTTTTTAACGAGGCGGATAAGCGCCTGTTTGGTGCGGGTGTCCCGTGCTTTGTTTTCATCGGTAACACATCTGTCACCAAAAAACATGCCCTCTCCGTAATCATGGTAGCTTGCACGAACGTGTCCGCTGGCAGCATCTTGCTCCTCCGTGTGCATAACCCGGCGGAGTGTGGTACTCAGCGGTCCCAATAGATCATCCATGTCCAAGAACAAATATGCGGTTGGTATTTTGTCGACTGGTCGCAGTGCGGCCAGGCTATTTCCCAGCGTTACAATGTCTCCTTGTCCCGACCAGACGGAATCGGCGAAATGTTTGCGGAATTGATCGGGAGTAACGGCCTCGGCTGGCACTACCAGCTCCTCCGCCGGTGTCCACAGCACCGAGGGTACCGATAGCGCATTTTCCTCATGTCTTGTCATGATTGCAGGTCGCCTAACAGATCGTCCCAGTCTGTAATGACGGTTTCCGGCTCGTACTGCAACATGGCTTCTTTGTCATATATACGCTGATGGCTGGGCGGGAAGAACAATATGGCGTCTATGCCGGCAATATGGGCGGC
>JAICKY010000018.1 GCA_025927655.1 Candidatus Saccharimonadota bacterium
CAACCACCCCGCCGCAAGCAGCGGGGTATGGGCGTAGTCAGCTGACCGTTATTATATCTGAGAGGAACCTACGGTTCCCCTCAGACTCCCCTCCGCCAGAGTCCCCACGCGGCAAGCCGCGGGGTAAGTGCTGGAATCTAACATCCGCGATATCGTGCAGCATACCGGCCGCACGAGACAGCTCTTCATTGGCGTTCAGTTGCTTTGCCAATCTAGTTGCGTTATCAGCCACTACAAAAACATGGTTGTCGTACAGCCAATCCGCCCAATCGGCCGCTCGGTTCAGATCACGAGCTTCATACAGTTCACGAACCAGTTTTTCGAGGTTATCTATTCTGCTCATATAGCTTCATTATAACAGCCTAATGTTCGACAATACGGAGGTTTAGCTCGTCGAGCTGCATCATATCTACCGTGTTTGGCGATTGCATCATAGCATCTATACCAGAACCGTTTTTAGGGAAGGCGACAACTTCGCGGATGTTTTCCTCGCCCACCAGCACCATAAACATGCGGTCGATGCCGAATGCGCAACCAGCGTGTGGCGGCGCACCGTATTTGAAGGCGCCTATCATGCCGCCAAAGCGGTCATTTACGTACTGCTCATCAAATCCCAAAATACCGAAGACTTTATACATGATTTCGGGGTTGTGGTTACGCACACCGCCGCTACAAATCTCATAGCCGTTCATAACCATGTCATACTGGTCGGCAATGATGCCAAGTTTGTCCTCGGCCTCGAGCGCCTGCAGGCCGCCCTTCGGCATACTGAACGGGTTGTGCCCAAAGTCTAATTTTCCCGTCTTGCTGTCTTGTTCGTAAAATGGAAAATCTATGATCCAGCAGAGTGCAATCACGTTTGGATCTTTCAGGTTAAAATGCGCCGCGAATTCGCCACGCAAACGGCCCAGCACTTTGTTAACCACGCTACGCTTGTCAGCGCCAAAGAACACCACGTCACCGTCTTCTGCACCCATCTTTACACGAATAGCGTCCAGCTCTTCGGGCTTCAAAAACTTAGCAATAGGCGATTGCACATCACCGCCTTTGTATGTCAGGTAGGCCAGTCCGCCAGCGCCTTCGCTCTTGGCAATTTCGGTAAACGTATCAATCTGGGAACGGCTAAGTTCGCTCGCACCTTTCACGCAAATTGCTTTCACGCATTCGGCGTTTTTGAACACGCCAAACTCGGTGTTTCGGAGCGCTTCGGTCAGCTCGGTCAGCTCCATGCCAAAACGCAGGTCCGGCTTGTCGGAACCATACTTTTCCATAGCTTCAGCGTATGAAAGCCGTGGAACGTCTTCAGTGAGCAGCAGCTTGCCAGCAAATTCGGTCACCAGCTTTTTAATCAGCGGTTCCATGGTGCTGCGTACTTCTTCGCCGTCTTCTACGAACGACATTTCCAGGTCGAGCTGGTAAAAATCACCGTACAAACGGTCGGCACGCGGGTCTTCGTCGCGGAAACACGTGGCAATCTGGTAGTAGCGCGGCACACCGCCAACCATCAGCAGTTGCTTGAACTGCTGCGGAGCCTGGGGCAGGGCATAGAACTTGCCCGGATGCACACGGCTCGGTACCAGAAAGTCGCGGGCACCCTCCGGGCTGCTGTTCGCTAGAATAGGCGTGGTAACTTCGGTAAACTGCTCAGTCTCCATGTAGTCGCGCATGGTTTTGTAATACTGTGCACGCTGTTTCAGGCGGTCTTGCATTTTGGGCCGCCGCAGATCCAGATATCGATACTTCAGCCGCAAATCTTCGCTAGCAATGGCGTCTCCCTGAATTTGAATAGGCAAGGCCTCCGAGCGGTTCAAAATAGTTAGCTCGTCAACTTTGATCTCTACGCCGCCGGTAGCAATGTTAGGATTTTTTAGCCCCTCTTCGCGCTCACGCACACTGCCGGTAGCGGACACTACAAATTCGTCGCGCAGCTGCTCGGCCAGTGTAAATGCCTCGCTTTGCTCTGGCCGAATAGCTAGCTGCACCACACCGGTGTGGTCGCGGACATCGATAAAAATCAGCCCGCCGTGGTCACGACGGCTGTTCACCCAGCCTTTTACCGTTACCGTTTCACCCACTTTGCCGGTGGTATCAGCTACAAATGTTCTCATATAATTTCCTGGTTAGTTGCTAGAGATTGGCTTGTTGGTTCGGGTCGAGTGCACAGGGAACAGCGCCGGCTGTTACTTGCCGACCCGGGAATTCATATTAGAATCGTGTAGCCGTGTCATATTATTGCCTATTTTACCACCTCCGGTGCCTCAGCGGTAGTTTCGGACACAGTTTTTGGCTCCACATGGCCTTTATGGTCCTTCTTGGCCGCCGCCATTGCAACTGCCCGCAAGTCATCGTAGCGATCAAATTCATCCACGATAGGCTTGCCTATCATCTGTTCCAGCACATCTTCGATGGTAATTATACCCACCAGTTCTTCAAAGCTATTCACGACCAGAAACAGATGCTGCTTGGTACGCAAAAACGCCTGCAGTGTCTGATACAGCGTAAAGTCTTCGTGCACAAAGGTAAGTTTACGGCTCATCACATCCGCCACCTTACCTGTCTGCCGAGCTCCGACCAAATCATGCAAATACAGTATGCCCACGATGTTGTCACGCTTTTGGTCGTACACCGGGAACCGGCTGTGGCCGCTTTTGTTCAGCTCATCCATGAGCACCGGGCCAATAGAGTCGCTTGCTGCCACCACAGTCATAACCCGCTTGGGTACGAGCGTTTCGCTCACCAGCTTATCTCCAAATGATAGGCTATGCAGCAGCAGATCAATTTCGCTGGCTGCAATCCGGCTATCCGGCTGCTCCCTTTGCTGGGCAAGCAGCTTGGCGAGGTCTGATTTCTCGTAAAGTCCGGTATGAACATACACGTGGCGATGGCGCTGCACGAATCGTGTTACCGACTCAATTGCAGGGTGCAGCCGTTCCAGCAGCCACGCCAATCCCGGTGCCGCTCGCTTGGCAAGCCATAGGCTGCTATGTGTCAGCTCATCTGCCGGCACGAACACAAAACCACCCACGCCAACTACTGCCAGCAAAAGCACCACGCCCAGCACCGTCCCCAGCGCCAGCACCATACAAGCCAATGCAAGCGCTATCAACACGATTGCGCCGCCGCCCAGCAGCACACGCAAGCTCATGCCGTACGCCGCTGCACGATACAGCAGCTGCGCTACATCATCACCATTTCGTGCCAGCCGCTTCAGCTCTTCGGTAGGGACGTGCTGGTACGATCGCTGTAGCACCCACAGCACCACAGCACTAATTGCCAGTATCAAACCGAGAATGAAATTAAACATAAACATATCTTACGACGTGCTGGAGTTTACGCAAAACCAGACCGGATGGCGGCCCGGTATTGTGGTACTATATAGAGAACTTAATGGAGTGTAACGGAACATTTTATGGATAAACGTTTCTTAGCAATTATCGGTGTAATTGTGGTGATTTTTGCTGGCATCCTGGTGGCAAACAACCACACATCGACCAACGGTAGCTCTGCAAACAGCGGTACGCCAACAAACCACGTAACAGGCGACCTCACCAGCAAAGTAACCTTGGTAGAATACGGCGATTATGAATGCCCCGTCTGCGAAAGCTATGCCGCTACCGTGCAGCAAGTCCAACAGAAATACGGTGCAACCGTAAAATTCCAGTTCCGCAACTTGCCTCTGAGCCAAATCCACCCTAACGCCATCGCCGGTGCCCGTGCCGCCGAAGCCGCAGACATGCAGGGCAAATTCTGGCAGATGCACGACCTGCTCTACAGCCAATCCGCCTGGCAGGACTGGTCTACCAGCAGCAACCCGGAACCATTCTTCTGGACATACGCCTCTCAGCTCGGCCTCAACGTTGCCAAGTTCAAAACCGACTTTGCCGGCGCTGCCGCAAATAACCGGATCCAGGCAGACCTAGCAGCCTTCTCTAAGACCGGTGAGCAAGAGGCCACGCCCACATTCTTCATCAACGGCAAATACTACGCCAACTCAAACTTCGTTGACAGCAACGGCCCCAGTGTCGACGCCTTCAGTAAGGTCCTGGATGCCGTTCTCAAACAAAACCCCTAGTCGCCTATGAAGTCTGTTCTATTCATACATCGCTCAGTCGGCCGCAACTTGATTAACGACGGCAAGATGTACGACCTGACCATGCAGATTTCGCCGAATTTCGCACTGAGCGACTATGACCAAAACCTTGATCTGCTACGTGACAACATCTCTGTCATACCGCGCAAACTCGGACTTTCATTCCCCGGCGGCGACACAAAACCGGCCGACTACGCCGCAATCTTTTCCAATACTGTAGACCCGACGTATAAGAGAATCCTCGATTTTGCATTGCGTTACGATGTTGTGGTTCTAAAATCATGCTACCCGAACTCCAATATTAAAAACGACGAGCAGCTCGAAGCAATAAAAAACCAGTACCTTTCAGTCATCCAGTTCTTTACCTCGCGCACCGACAAACAGCTGATACTGCTCACCACACCGCCGCTTCGGCACCTGCGCACTAACGCTGCGGCGGCTAAGCGAGCACGGCAGCTGGCTACTTGGCTGTCCACGCAAAATTTTGGCCCAAATATTGCAGTATTCAACCTGTTCGACCTGCTTTCAAACCCTGAAGGCGTTAAACACCCAAACACGCTCTACGCCAAATATTGCCGTCCGTGGCCTTTCAATTCACACCCAAATGCACAAGCAGGGCGGGCCATCGGAACACTACTGGTTGAATTTATTGCTGCTCGACTGCCAGACTAAGCTGCCTGCAACAGCACGTTATATAGCAGATAGTGGTGATACGTTTTAAACCCTGCATTGCGGCGTTTACGTGCAGCCCACTGCTCAAACACTAACGTCCCATACGGCGGAATACTAAAGGCAAGCGCAAACAACCCCTTCCAGCGCGACCAGCCCAGGCTAGGGTATAGCCCCAATGCGGCCATCAAATAGCCCAAAAACAACATGCCATGTGTTTGTCCGGCAATCAGCACCGCGGTGTCATTCCCCGGCGTTATATACTTTCCGATTACTATGCCGGTTAGTAACAGCGTCCAGCCGCAAGCCTCAGCAATGGCCGCAATCCGGAACAGCAACCACGATTCACTTTCGGTAAACGGCCGGGCAGCTTCAAAGCGCTGAAACAAATTAGCGGACATACTGCCATGGTAGCATGTCCGCTAATGATTATGAGTTCACACTCTTAGGCAGCAGGGGTAGCCGCAGCCGCCGCAATGTCTTTAGCGGAAAGCTTTTGCTGCTTCATGACAAAGGTTGCAATAGCAGCCGCCAGGAGCATAAAGCCTACGGCCAAAAGATACGCTGTGTGGTAGCCATGGACCTGCGCTGTCAGTTTCGTCAGATTATCGACATGACTGCTATGCTTGATGAACCGAGTAGCGCTCGACGCCGCAATACCGGAAAGGATTGCCAGACCAAGCGCACCGCCAATCTGCTGTGACGTGTTAAGCAAACCAGAAGCCAAACCAGATTCCCGGCCAGTCACGCCGCTAGTAGCCGCAATCGTCAGGCTCACGAATGTCGCCCCCATGCCTAGGCCCATCAGCACAAATCCGGGCAAAATATCGTGGAAGTAATCGCCGTTAACTCGAACATGCGCCAGCAGGAACAACGCCAACGCAACAACCAATGGCGAAACCATCAGGATAGACTTGTAGCCAACCCTCTTAACGAGCCGGGGAGTCTGTGTGGCCGAAATGGCAATGGCAAATGGCACCGCCAAAAAGCTCAGGCCGGTCTTAACTGGGGAGTAATGCAATACCGTCTGGATGTACAGCGAAGTAAAGAAGAACACGCTGTACATACCACCCGTAACTGGCAGCTGTACCATGTTGGCCGCAGTAACGTTCCGCACACGGAAGATGTCAAATGGCACTAACGGGTGTTCGCTACGTTTTTCGTTGAAGTAAAAGAAGGCAAACAAGGCGATCGCTACCGCAAAGTACAGTAATGACGAAGCGGAAGTCCAACCATGGCTCGGTGCCTCTACCAGCCCATACACCAGCGTCATAAGTGCTGCGGTAATGGAAACTGCGCCAGGCAAGTCAAGATCGTTGTGTGTTTCTTCTGATTCGTGCAACGGCACCAGCGCACGGGCTGCCAGGAATACGCCAATCGAAATCGGTACGTTAACAAGGAAGTTCCAGCGCCAACCCAAATATTCGGTAATGATGCCACCGAACAACACCCCGGCAGCCGCGCCGCCAGATGCTACCGCACCCCAGACGGACAGGGCAGTGTTGCGTTCATGCCCTTCTTTATACGTCACCAGTACGATGGACAGCGCAGCCGGAGACATGAGTGCAGCCGCCAGGCCTTGCGCCGCACGAAGTGCAATCAGCAGTGTCCCGGTGGGGGCCAATCCGTCGATAAGTGATGCCGTACCAAATACAGCAGTGCCTATCATGAACAGTTTACGGCGCCCGTAAAGGTCGGCTGCACGGCCGCCCAGCAGCAAAAAGCCACCGAACGCCAAGGTGTAGGCGGTAACGATCCACTGCAGATTCGATTGTGTCATATTGAACGTTTTCTGTATTGCGGGCAATGCCACGTTCACAATGGACGAATCCAGTACCACCATAAATTGGGCAAGTGCCAAAATAATCAGTATTAACCAATGGTTCTTAACTTTGTCAGTCATAGCAGGCTCCTTTGTGTTTTCAGCCAAATCGTATTATTATTGATATGTAATCATTGTAAATCTGGAATGTTGACATTGTCAACTATTTATCCAGTCAACTGTGTCCATTACTATGAAAGAACATCGTGTACATCCTAATTTTTACCTTTCACTGCTTGATTTTCTCATGACAGCCAAGCAGCATCTGGTGGCGATTGGCTCAGAATTCGGCCTCACCAGTATACAGGCCATTACCCTGATGCTGATCGATGAAGCACGTCCACACCCTATGAAAAACTTCTGCACCCTGTTTCACTGCGATGCTAGCAACGTTACCGGCATAGTAGATGGGTTGGAGCAAAAGGGCCTCGTATCCCGGCAAAACTCTCCGGCCGACCGGCGCGTTAAAACAATCCAGCTGGAACGGGCTGGCAAACAGCTGCAAGAACAGATCATAGAACGGCTGGCCAACGATAACGATTTCTTGCTCGCCCCCCTTACCGATAGCGAAACGAAGCAATTTGTGAACATAGTAGAGAAACTGGCCGCCACCAAAAAACCGGCTTAATTGCCGGCTTTTTAGTATCTAGCGCCTGAACCCCTGGGATGAGCAGCCCGAGTTGGCGGATTCATTCCGCAACCCGGAGCGATAGTTCAAGCGAAAGCGAGAACTATATGCAGAGCCGAAAGAAATACCTTTCGCGCAAAGCTATATGAGAAACCCACTTGCGGGTGTCTCATATTAGTAGCTGATAAACTGTTGCCATTCCGGACGTCTCACGCGGACCGGAACGAGTGCAGCTGCACTTTGTGCAGCTTTGATTGGGATGGACACTGCTTTTACTCCCGACAGCTCCGTAAACGCTAAAACGAGCCCACAGAACTGTCTTTTTATTTTTTGATTGTTTTTGTCTCTTTGGCACTCTCGCAGGTGCCTAGAAGTAACATTACTTTAGCAAATGCTTATGCTTAGAGTCAATAGGAAAATCAATCCAGGCTATTTTTTCTGGCTTTGCCGATGAATAGGCGGCAGGTACAGCCACTGCTTGCGTGCATAGCGCCATACGCTAGGTAAAATGCCACGGACTTGCTTGCCTTGGCGAAGGCCTTTGCGAACATCTGCCGAACTAATATGGTCAGTGCCGATATCTACAAACGTCAAGTTGCCGAGCGGGCGATCACTTCCCGTCAGCTTTTGCAGCACTTCGGCCATTTGCGCATGAGACGTCACGGCGATTACCAGGTGTAGTTTACGGTACAACGCTGGCAGCTCACCCTCGTGCCACAGAAGCTCGCTGGCGGTTGTAAGCAGACTATATTCGGCCTTCGGCAAAGCGCTTACCACGCGACTCAAACTGTTAGACGTAAGCCTGGCATCGGGCAAATCAAAAACGGAAAACTGCTTGTACGGATGCAGTGCATGGTTCAGCATAATGCTGCGATGCACGTAGTGTTCGGGTTCGGCGCCATGTTGCGGTCGGCGTTCCGGCACAAAATAGACTCGCTCCAAACCCGCCACCTTTTGGCTTTTGAGGGCAAAGACAATGTGCCCCACATGCACCGGGTCAAAACTACCGCTATATATGCCGACTCGTGGCAATGGTGTTGGCTTAAGCTCGACTGGTTGCGTACCAGCCTGAAAACCATAGCTAACCTCCGGTACGTTCTTACACCGATGCATCGGTAACCTCCAAGGATGCAGCAATGCCAGCCTCTACCGGCATCCCCTCGCAACATTTTGTAACGCTATGGCAGGCGGGGCACATAAAATGTCCGTGCACCGGTTCTATGGGGTAATGCATGCAAACATCACAAAACAGTAACGGCGAGCGCTCTTTCACAAGCTCCTGATATGGGTCAAACTCGTTCACTATCACGTTCCTATTATAAACCCGTGGACCGCCAGACGCTTGTAAGAAATTATCCAAAAAGCCGAAAGCCACAGGCCCTTATGCAGCTAGTGCAAGACTGCTTTGCGGTGTAGCCTTTGTGTCAGAATATTCTTTCGAACAACCGCAAGAGCCGCTAATTTTTCGCCTGTTGCCACCAATTCCCTTATCGACCGTTCGGACATTTTCAGCCCCGCACATAGGGCATTCCTTCGATATATACTCGCAATCTTTTGATATGCTATTGCCAAAAATGGCATTGAAAACGATCCCGGCACCGGCGTTAAGAATATTGCCTTCACCCTGCAACATTGTTATTGCGCCACCACAGCCAACCATGAGTACACCCTCCGCCGCAAATTGTCTAAAAGCCTGCCACACCTCTTGCTCCAACATAGCATAGCGGGCAACTGGCATACTTCCATCAGGGTTTGACCAAAAAGCTATAGGACCCGCACCGGTGTCAATGCGCTTTTTAAACGCCGCCCACACGCCATACATATGTCGTTTCGTAACTTCTTCCAACTGCCAGCCGCTGATAGGCCTGGCAGCAATAGCTTCAAGCCCCGAAAGAAAGTAGTGGATGAGATCTTTCTGGGCAAGTATGGTTTCCCAAGCGTTCTCTTGCCATTCGGCGTTTCGCCGACCCGCATAAAAATTACCGCCATGTTTCTGCGACAACACTCCGTCGTACACCCGGAGCAGGCTATCCATGTCCGCCGTCTTGTTTTGAGCAGCATAATCCAGAGCTGTCGCAATCGCTGCGTCATCACTGCGGTCAATGGTTTGAGATTCGAGTATTACATCCCCATCCGTGCAATAAGCGCGGTAGAAAAACCCCATCTTGCGGTCGGGAAAACGGCCACACTGCCGCATAAAATCTTCCCCATATTTGGCTTCAATATCATACGGGTAGGGTGCCGACCAGACCAGTTGCTGGCCCGGTTTTAGCGCTCGCATTTTATAGCCAAAGCTCAGATCCCGTACAGCCGCATCCGCCAGAAACTGCCGCTTGGGATCAAGCAATGCTTCGCGTTTGGCGACCTCTCTGCCCATTAGGAGCATCTTCGTGTACGATTTCCACTCACCGTTTTTGTAGTAGCCCAGGTCGTCGCCAATGCGCTTTAGCGGGAACTCAGTACGTGACGCCCTGTCCACACCTTCTACCAAAAGGCTCAGCTCCTCATCGGAAATACGTTCAAGCGTTTCTGGCAATACGAGGCCAAAACGCTCCTGGTCGTAACGCATCATGTTAACACTTGCCAGCGGGTCAAAACTTTTCTGCTCCTCCGGCCGCCACGAAAAACCCGATTCTTGGAGGGAACCGTAAGTACCGTAATTAATTCGCGGAGCTTCTGCTGTTACCATAGCGGATATTTATATTTCTTAAACCGTAGCGCTTAGTAAGTATTTGCGGGTAATCACGTGTACATAGGCAAATACACCGAATAGTGTCGCTGTGTAGAACAAGTCGCTGGCCAGCGTGTTTCGGAAGAATGGCAGTGCCATGGTGTAGCAGCTGATGAATCCGCTCCAGCTATGCGCATACATACCACTGCTTACCCACACGGCAAAATTTGTTACTACAAAGAAAAATAACGATGATGATAGCGTCAGAGCTACACCTTTCAGTATCGTAGGTTTTCGGAACCAATAGCTACTGGCGAGCGCAATAAGCGCATAGCACGCCCAGGTTACAAACATCATATCGTAGAAGCCTATAACCAGGTCAGAAGCGATCATAGCGCCCAGCGGAACCCACACAGCAGCGCGGCGCGGCAGCACTGCCCCGCCAAATATTGCAATTGCTGCTATCGGCGCAACGTTAGCGGGGTGCGGCAGCAGCCGCAGGCTTACGCCGATTGCTATCAGCAGTATTGCTACAGATGTTTGCAGGTGTTTGTCTTTCATTACTGCAACTTCCAGGCAAGAGTATCAGTGCTTTTAGTAGTGTACGACCCCGCCCCTACACTCGCCATTTTGCCATTTATATAAAACGTCCAATATTTTGGCCCGCTCCCCTTTACGCCGTTTATGGATGTAACCATATCCCCGAAGGAATAGTGCTTTGTTAAAACCGCGGCATGTTTTTTTAGCAACGCCAATGCATTCTGGCCCTGTATCCCCTGGTAGCTCAGCTGTGTAATTTGGTGCTGCGCATTCGTAACGACGTTTACTTTGTGGCTCGGCGAATTAACCACGTGCGCCCAGGTACCTGATCCAACCGCCAACGCGACGACCGCTGCGGTGAGTATGTTTAGTTTTATTGCTGCTCGGCTCATATATCCCCTTTTTCCGGGCAACATATACCGGTACATGGGCCGGTAATGCTTCTGCTCGGAAGACTTAAGAATCGGGTCTGACTTACTCTATGCTTAGAAGCTCGAGATTACAGTTGCGGCACAGCTGAGGATTCACACCTCATTCCGATCAATTTGTTAACGCTCTAGTAGCATAGCAGTCTAGCGAGACGCTAGATATAGTATTTTTGTATACAATCTACGTGGCGTCTGATAGTTTAGTTTTCAGTACGCTCATCCGTTCCATAAAACTCTGGGCAGCACCGTCCAAACCAAGTACCCTTAAAGCCCCTAGCAGCACATACAGATTATCGAGATGGGTCTGCTGCAATAGCGGCTCGGCTTCAGCTTCGGCCATAAACTGCTCTACTTTCTCGACCAGCCACTTCTCTTCCCCCGGTTTGAGTTCATTTGTTTTAAGCGGCGTTTCCGTGGATGCACCGCCTAGGCCCACGACCTCTAGCGACCGGGCGCTATGATCGCGCTTCCTTAGATGCCCGCGTTTTATCAAACTGCCGACATGCAACGCCACGGTCGCAACGGAGGTGTATTCTAGCCCATTCATTATTTCGCGGTAGCTTGGGCTGTAGCCGTGCTCGGCTATAAACGCTTCGATGAATGCTAATAGTTCTTTCTGTTTCTTGGTTGGCCGTACGGTCGATTCGGCTGGAGGGGGCGTAGGGGGCATTTCGTTCATGCTTATAATTATGCCACACGGCACAAGCCTGATTGATCCTAAACCAAACTTAGACCGCTTGTTTCTTGCCGCCCGTTTCGGGGAAAACCCAATATTTGTACCAAAGATACGACCAGAACGTGAAGAATATACCGGATATAAAGAACCCGATGTACGGCGTGATGCCGATGCGGACCAGCCCGCCAATCAGCAGATAGTCCATGACAAACCCTATTGATTCTATAAAAACATAGCGTCCGGCATGTTGCATTTCACCCAGACTGATATGATCGCTAAATGCCCAGAACCGCTGCACCAGGTAGTTCAGCGTCCAGCCGATAGAATCAGAGACAACTTTGGCCGGGAACCACTTCCAGTGAAGGCCAGAATAGCACAGCGCGAACACACCATAACCCACGCAAAAATACAGACTGCCGCCGATGAAATATTTTGCAAACCGGATAGCGTCTTCGCGCTTGCCTGGATAACGACCTTCCAATTTCTTAATCAGCCCTCTTAGCATCAAGCTCCCTCCCCTTCGGCAATGGTTTCGCGAGCGCAATACCCGCCAGCCCCCACCACAAGAATGCGAGTGTGTCGTCTGTCCAAGCATGCGATAGTAGGCTTACAAGCGCAATACCGGCGAAGCCCGCAAACGCCACGAGAGCCAATCGGGATTCGCTAGTCTGCGCATATAGTTCCACGGCTACCAGTATGGCGATACTTAGAAACAATGCCAGCCCGAGCCAACCGGTTTCCTGGGCAATCTGCACATAATAATCTTCGGCGATCCGAACCGGATGCGGGCTATTGTACTCACTAGCTGGGCCTGCGGTACCCGGTCCATCACCGAACGGTTGATGCAGCACGTCTTTCAGGCCAGTCTTGACAGCACTGGCATGCGCCGAGTTAGAGCTAGCTGCAACCGCTGAATGCTTTTGAGTATGCAACACAGCATTTTCCAGGCTGATATTGTTGCGCAGCAGTAGAAACGCACTGGCGCCCAGCGCTAGTATTCCAATACCAATAACACCGAAGATTATCCGAGTACGATGCGTTTTGAGCTGAAGCCAGGCGACTACGGCCAGGCTCAAAAATGCACCGATCCAGGCGCTCCGCGAGCCGCTGGCATATAGTGCAAACAACGACACTACACCAAATACCACACACACCGTCCTGCGGCGGCCTTGCACAAAGAGCACGCCCAGCGTTGATACCACGAGTACCACATACGCTCCAAGCGGGTTTGCCCCCCGCAACGTCGACTGCACGCGAATGTAACGGGTATTGTGGTTAATGGTTTCGATAGGGGCGATGGTGGTGCTGGCGTTGTATCCGAAATGGCTTAGAAAATTGTGTGGCAGCGCCGTGTACTGCAGCACCGCAAACACGACGACAACAGCCGCTGGCACTACTACCAGCCTCAACCAGTAGCGGCGTAAGAAAGATGAACGCTGCGCAGTTAGCAGCACTGCCAAAAACCATGCTAGAAAACGCAGATTAACCAGCACCCCGTATGTCAAAGCTTTTGGCGCGACATCTCCCTTTACGTACGAAATCAACCCCAGCAAAATTGTCAGAGCAGCGTACGCGGCAATCAGCCGAACCAGCAGGCCACCGGCAAACCACCGGCGAAGTACGGCGTCTTTGGCAAGCCAGAAACAGGCAATACCGCTCACTACTAGCAATAAAGCGTCGTCCCACAATCGAAGCGCCGTGTAGTGTCCAACCAGCGCTGATCCCCATACAGTCAGAAAGGCGTGGAACGGTACCAGCACGAGCACAATAGCGACTAGATAATCAGCCAGCCTGGTTGAGCGAATGAAGGGTTGTTTCATAGTACTATAGCGTGCGATGATCGGTGGCAACAAATGGACTTGCCGCTACCTCCGCTTCTCCTTTATAAGTGTTACAATCTAGTATAAATGAAGAGTAACGCATCACTGGTATATAACTTGTTCCTGATAGTCGGAGATTTTCTTGCTCTGGTGGCGGCATTCGTTGGGGCTTTCGTGATCCGCGCCCAAAGCGCCACCCCTGTTGCCCATCCTATCGGCGCGCGAACCTTTGTGTACGTTTTCCTGACGGTATTGCCCTTTTGGATACTTATTTTCGCTTTGCTGGGTTTATATAACAGCAACATATACGAAAAGCGGTTTAGTGAGTTCGGCCGGCTATTAGTCGGCTCGTTCATCGGCATGTTGTTTGTCGTTTTTTGGAACTTTATTAGCGTAAACCCGATTTTTCCTGCCAAATTAGTTCCCATCTACGGATTCATTTTGGCTTTTTTGCTTCTGGTACTATTTCGGAATGTTGCCCGGCTGATACGCACCGAGTTGTTTGGATTTAACATAGGCCTGACACGTATTGCGCTAGTCGGGAGCAGTCCGGTTACACGAGAACTTGTTGAGTCACTAGACGACAGCCGACATTCCGGCTACAAAATTATGGCGGTAGTAGGCGACAAACGGCAGGTTGGCAAACACCCAATTCTAACCTATCCGACATTTCAGCATTTTTTACAAAGCGCTCCAGGCAACTTGCACGGCATCGTCCAGACGGAACTCTATGCTGACGAAGCACGTAATGCCGAGATTTTGACATACGCTCAAGAACACCATGTTGGCTATCGGTTTGTACCGGGGAACAGCGAGCTGTTCGTGGGTAACATAGATGTGGAATTGTTTCGTTCCAACCTCCCTGTCATAACCGTGCACCACACTGCCCTTTTTGGTTGGGGCCGGATAGTAAAACGACTGACGGATATATTCCTGGGCGGTATACTACTGCTGGCCACCTCGCCACTTTGGATTTTGCTGGCGCTGGCCGTCAAGCTTAACGATCCAACCGGGCCGGTGTTTTACCGCGCCAAGCGTCTGACCCGCTTCGGCACCAAAATAGAAATATTAAAATTTCGCAGCATGTATCAGAAATATTGTGTCAGCCCAGAAGAAGGTTTTGCGCGAATGGGACGCCCCGACCTGCTAAAAGAATACCGCGCCAATGGTGACCAGCTGCCGCATGATCCGCGCATCACGCCAGTTGGGCGAATCATCCGGGCGACCAGCCTCGATGAGCTGCCGCAATTATACAATGTGGTCCACGGCGAGCTAAGCTTGGTAGGCCCCCGTGCACTTGATACATTCGAGATTGAACAGTACGCAAAGAAGAACCTGATTCTAAGTGTAAAATCCGGCCTGACCGGACTCGCCGTAGTTTCCGGGCGCAAAGCCATAAGTTTTGACGAACGACGCAAGCTGGATCTGTACTATGTACAAAACTGGAGTTTCTGGCTGGACATGATTATCCTCGCTAAAACTGTTCGCGTAGTTTTAGAGCGGCTGCTGCGGCGAGGTGCACGCTACTAATGGCTCGGGGCAAGCACCCGCTTAGGGTCGCCATCGTGCACGATTGGCTGGTTGGCGGCGGTGCTGAATTAGTCGTCGAACAGCTTCACAAGCTCTATCCCGACGCGCCCATTTATACCTCGTACACGACAAAAGAATGGCGGCAGCGATTGGACGGCAAAGTAGTGACCGGCTGGTTGCAGTACCTGGGCTTCATACGCAAATTTATTCCATTTTTACGTATCTGGTGGTTTACGCGCCTGAAATTCGATGGATACGATTTAGTCATCAGCAGCTCCGGCGCAGAGGCAAAAGGGATCCGCGTACCAGACAAAACCATGCACATAAACTACTGCCACGCACCAACGCACTATTACTGGAGCCGCTACGACGAATACATGAAACAGCCGGGATTCGGCGCATTCGACTGGCTGGCGCGGATTGGCCTGCGTTTATTGGTCGGACCTTTACGCAAATGGGATTACAAAGCAGCTCAGCGGCCGGATCACATGATCGCCAATTCACAGCACATCCAGAGTGAAATCAAAAAATACTACGACCGCGAAAGCACCGTCATCCACCCGCCTATCTACATGGAGCGGTTCCAGAAACCGCAAAATCAGAAACTCAAACGCCAGGGATTTCTGATACACGGGCGCCAGACTCCCTACAAACGATTCGACCTCGCCATAGAGGCCTGCAACCAGACCGAACAGCTGCTGACTGTTTCGGGCGACGGTCCCGACCATGCACGCCTGCGCAAGCTGGCCGGGCACGATATTACGTTCCTGGGCAAAACATCCGACACCGTGGCCGAGCAAGAATTTGCCAGCGCAGAGGCGTTGATTTTTCCGGGGCTGGACGATTTCGGCATTACGCCGATCGAGGCCATGGCCAGCGGCACTCCCGTTATAGCCTACAAGGCTGGCGGCGCGCTCGACTACATATTGCCAGGGAAATCTGGTGAGTTTTTTGACGAGCCAACAGCCGAATCCCTCGCCAAAGTGCTTAAAAACTTCAAACCCGAGCGCTACAGCCACTCGGCCATCGCCGTGTTTGCACAGCGCTTCTCCAGGGAGAACTTCCAGAAGGCCGTGCTACGCTACATAGAAGGAGTTTTATAAAGTTTGAAGAAGGCAAGTGTATTCGTAGGCGGTTATGGTCGCAGCGGCAGCACCATTATCGGCCTGCTGCTTAATCAATTTACCGCGAGACGTTTGCGGCCCTCTATGCTGCCATCGCCAAGCTATCTAACGCAGACGTAATGGTAGGTTCTACAAAATATCCGCTCCATGGCTGGTTTTTGCGGACCATGCCTTTTTACAAACGACTTATTGTTGATGCCACTTGTCTGACCGGGATGCTGCACTACCGCTACCCACTACGTGTTACGAAACGAGTTGCTTCATCACCGCTTCATACTCCTGAACCCGCTCGCCCCACGCATAATGTGTAAGCGTATACTCCCGAACGGCCTCAGGGTTAAGGCTGCGTTGTTGCAGTTCACGGTGAATAGTCTCAGTATAAGCCTGTACGTCACCGGGCTTCACTAATACGCCATTTTTGCCATCAACAATAGCGTCTGGAATGCCTTCCAGATTAGACGCAATAACCGTTGTGCCACACGAAGCCGCCTCTAACGCCACCAGGCCCATGCCTTCCATATCGTTTGCCACCGGTATATTTGGCATCAGGAAAATATCAACAACATTGTAGAGCGCATCACGTGTCACATCCGAAACCTTGCCCAGTATTTTTACATAGTCGCCCAAGTTATGGTCGGTAATGGCTGCCTCGATAACTTCTCGGTCCTTACCCGCGCCCGACACCAAATAGAGTACCGTCGGATCTGTTTTTATCAGCTCGGGCAGTACGGTATCGACAAACCATAGCACTCCCTTGCGGCGTACTAAACGGCCATGGGTAAGTACTAGGCGACGACTACGAAGCTCTTCCATGTCTACGCCCGCAGCCGTTGCAATAACCGATAGCTGCACGTTACGCTTGCCAGGTTTGTAGTAGCTGTCAGTAATGCCATTAAAAATCAGGAGTGGCTTCACGCCAGGAAATGCCCTTTGGATTGTTTCCTGCGTGTCCCTGCTTACTGCAACCACTGCGTTTTGCCGTGTAATAAAGGGCGGCACAATGAGCTTGTATAACGGGTTGCCGTAGGTCGCCTCTTTGCCATGGATTGTCATGAGTGTCGGCCTTCGCAAAAATAATTTCAAAATTGAGCCGAGCGGTGCCATCAAACCATCCTGCAAATATATAACATCCGGCTTGTTCTTGAACCCGGCAATCAGCGCCTGCACCAGCAGCCACGGATATACCACTGGCAATAGCTTGTTGGCGCCGCCCCATTTTATAAGCGTCACCGCATTGTTTTTGTTTGCAGCCAGTGTCGTATACAAGTCATGGGCGGCCGTCTCCATACCACCCTTACTCGGTGGATATTTCCTGGTCACAAACAATATGTGCATGTAGCAAGATTCCTCATTCAGGTTTATTGTAGCAAACTTTAACACCTCTAACTCATCCGGAATCTCCTCTTACGGTGTAAAATAGAAACACTATGGCGCACAAGTTACTGCAATCGGCGACGGTCCGGAAATGGATCGCACGTCTGATCCCCATCGTTTTCTATATTCTGCTTGTCGCGTTCCTGGCGCTTTACCTGCACAGCGTCGATTTCTCCAAGCTAGCCCATTTAGACCTCAGCTGGTGGTACTTGGTACTGGCCAGTGTGCTGGCACTTATAACCCGCTACATGGGAACATTCACCTGGTTTACTATATTGCGGAGTTTGGGAGCCGGCGATCTGCACCTGCAAAAGCAGCTCATTTATGTCTACGCCAAGGCCTGGATGGGCCGCTACATCCCGGGCACGGCGCCGTGGATTCTGGGTAAAATTTACTTTGCGTCCCAGCATGGCATATCCAAACAAAAGCTGGCTGTCAGTTCGCTGCTGGAAGCCGGTCTGCAGATTGTAACCATGCTGGTGTTTTCACTGTGTCTGCTGGCGTTCGATAAACGCCTGGACGTATTGGGCGGTGGTTTCAAATTGCTCATGATCCTGGTTGCGATTGCAGGCATTGTTGTTCTAATACCCGGCGTATTTAACCGCCTGTTTAGCTTCGCTTACCGGCTAGTTCGCCACAAAGAACTCGACCCGGAGCACCTGGCAACCTTCCATACGATGCTCTGGGGGACATCGCTGTACCTGGCAAATGCAGTGGTAAACGGCCTGTCGCTCTTTTTTATCGCCAAAGGTGTCGACCCATCACTGTCGTATCACAATATTTTGTTTGCTATGGGCGCCGCCAGCCTGGCCGGTGCAGCCAGTATGCTCGCCGTCTTCGCGCCGAGTGGTTTGGGTGTGCGTGAGGGTATTCAACTAGTATTGTTCAGCCTGATCATGCCCCGCGAACTCGCCTTGGCAGTCACCGTTATTACCAGATTGTGGAGTGTCGGTATCGACTTCATATTTTTTGGCCTGAGCCGCCTCATTGCAGGCAAAGCAACCGTACAGCGTACCGAGGCTTTACAAAGTTTGCCAAAGCCGCTCAAATAGCAATTTCTGCATCGCTGCACCGCCAGCGTCTTCTACTACCACACCGTATGGTGTCTGATCGTCTGATATGGAAATGCTCGCTACTTTATTGTCGTAAATGATGGTGTAGCTTGATATACCAGCCTCGCTCGGTTCGGGCAGCCACCGGCGTTCGCTGACCGCTGCAGGGTCACCGCCCTCTCCCACCGCAATCACCTTCACTGCTATACCTTCGCGAGTACGCCGGTCGGTGAATTCGGGGAAGTGCCGATACAAATACTGACGGAGCGGCCGGGACGAATAAACATAGTACTGCGGCTGATCAAGCTGGCTGCATGTCTGTAATACATCGGTCAGTACAGCCACCACGCCTTCGTCGTCTTCGTAATATCGAACCAGCGGACGGCCCTGTGGCCGTGCCTTTTTCGCAAGCAGCGTTGGGATATACTCCTGCGCATGCCGCTGAGTCTGCAACAGTTCCTTGCGCCTGTCACGAATAAGGTCGTAGATCCTCTCGGGAGATTCGGCACTAAAATATTCCCGCTGGCCACTACGGCGAGCGCTGACCAAGCCCGCAGTTATCAGTCTTTTTATGGCATCATACGTTGTTCCCCGGTTGATGCCGCTCCGCTCTGCTACCTTGCGGATAGACACTGTTTCCAGGTTTAAAAGTGCCCAGTAGGTCTCGGCCTCATTGGCAGAAAAGCCGAGTTCCACTAACAGTTTTTGAACGGTAAATCTGTCATCTTTCATACACCAGACTATGAGCTTCATCTGTAAGATTGTCAACAAATTGTTGCCAATCTTATTGTGCTTTAGCCGTGACCAGCATATAATCCCAGTTTTAACAGCATATATCTTCACGTCCGAACACGCACCGGAACACCGCAGTCTTTGGCAGCCGCACCGCGTTATCGGACAGAAGAAGTAAGGAAACAGGAACCGAACATGTGTGGAATCGTTGGCTGCGTAGGACATGCGGAAGCTGCTCCGTTCGTAGTCCAGGGACTCGAGAGCCTGGAGTACCGTGGATACGATTCTGTCGGCGTCGCGTTAGTGGCGCCGGAGGGTGAACGCCGTGGCGGACTGGAAATCGTTAAAACACTTGGGGGCGTAGCGGCGCTCCAGCAACGTTTAGGTGAGATCAGCGATTATGAGGCAACGACAGCTATTGGACATAACCGCTGGGCCACTCACGGCGTACCCTCTGACGCCAACGCGCACCCCCACACAAACACCGCCGGCACTATTGCGGTCGTACACAACGGCGTTATTGAAAATCACGATTACCTTAAGGACGAACTACGAGATAACGGATACTCATACTCCTTCCGCTCCCAAACAGATACCGAAGTAATCCCTCACCTGATCGACCGGTACCTGCGTGAAGGTATGGACCCGGACGAAGCCTTCCAAACGGCAATCAGTCGGCTGCAGGGTGCGTACGCTATTTTGGCGGTCATGAGTCAGGAGCCAGATGTACTGTATGCCGCCAGAAACGCTAGCCCACTGGTGTTAGGTGTAAACGGCAGTGAGCATTTTGCAGCATCCGACCCCAGCGTCTGGGCCAAACACACCAAACAACTAGTCGTAATGGGAAATGGCGAGACAGCCCGGCTTTCGGCTGATGGCTACAGCATCCGAACACCGCACGGCGAAGTGGCAAGGCCGCCAAAAACCTTGACCAGCGATGTCGAGTTAGCCGAGCTGCACGGCTACCCGCATTGGATGCTCCAGGAAATCAACGAGCAGCCCTCGGTCGTCCGGGCAGCACTAAGTGGGCGCGTCCTTCCGGAACAGAACATTATAAAGCTTGGCGGACTCGAGGGTCCCAAGGTGTGTGAGCGGCTGCGGCAAACAGAGCGACTATTAATTGTTGCGTGCGGGAGTTCGTACCACGCCGGTCTTATTGGTGAGCGCCTAATAGAGGAAATCGCCGGTATCCCGGTGGAGGTGCACGACGCCAGCGAATTTAATTATCGGGATGAGCCTATCGGCAGCAATACTGCGGTACTTGCCATCAGCCAATCCGGCGAAACAGCGGATACCAATGCTGCGGTCGAAAAGGCCAACGGCAAAGGACTCCTGACACTGGGTGTCAATAACTCGCCAGGTTCAACGCTCGACGAGCTTACCGACGCCGGGGTTCACTGCCGGGCAGGCAAAGAGACGTCGGTCGCAAGCACGAAGGCATTCGTTTCGCAGGTACTGACCCTGGCAGAGATTGCACTGGTTCTCGACCGTAATGACAATCCGAACAAACAACATATTATGAGAGAACTCGCTGCACTGCCAGGAAAAATCGAGGCAATTTTGGCTGACACCAGCGCAATCGAAGCCGCCGCCCAAAAATACGCCGGCAGCAAACATTTCTTGTTTATGGGGCGCGGCTATGAGTACCCTACAGCGTTGGAAGGTGCGCTGAAGCTAAAGGAGATTTCGTACATACACGCCGAAGGGTACGGCGCAGGCGCGATGAAACATGGGCCGTTGGCGTTGATTGATGAAAACTTCCCGACCCTGGCGATAGCCACCGACACCGACAGTCCGGTGTATGACAAAACGCTTTCCAACATTCAGGAAGTAAAGGC
>JAICKY010000004.1 GCA_025927655.1 Candidatus Saccharimonadota bacterium
ACAACCTCTTTTCCTGAGAATACTTATTTCGCTCCGCTCCGCGTCGCTCAAACCCTTGAATCTCTTCTGCTTCTGCATACCCTCACTGTATCTGAGTTTTTAGAGGGGGTGTCCTAATATATTCCGGAATTTTTGAACAGGGAAGGTAAGGAGTTCTACGTCCGGAGGGACATATGAACCGTTTGAAAGTGCGACTGGCCGTCGTCGTCACAGCAGCGCTGCTGTGTGTTGCGGGCCTGTTCACCGTACCCACCCCCGCCTCGGCGGCACAGGGTGATTCGGGTCTTGTGCTCGCACAGACCGAGATCTACAAATGCGCCTGGATCGCATGCGCGTTCGTGGGACTCACCACCATCGACCACCGCATCCCGCTGTGGTGCTGGGTGGATTCACCCTATCCGCCTTACGGACGATGGTTCTACATCTACACGGTGGGGTATGTGCAGGCCGGCCGGGTGGAGGATCAGCCGTCGCTGCCCAAGTGTTCAACCTGGGCTGCGCTGGGTAGCTGACTCCACGACGACGCTGTCGCCACATGCATGACTCCCCGGAGCCGTGTCGCCCGCCTGGGTGTTGCGTCCATCATGGACAACACACTCAGGCGGGCATCTTCACATTCGGATACCTGGAACATAAACTATAATGTCAATCTACTTAACAGGGATGGTGCGCTGTTTAAAGCCACGCACGCATTCACACCAGCAACAGAGGTAAAATTTTAGCACAAACAAAAAGTGAAGCCACAATAAGCAGCTTCACCTCTGTTATTTTCTCATTGGTGACCCCGGCGGGAGTCGAACCCGCGATCTTCAGGATGAGAACCTGACGTCCTGGACCACTAGACGACGGGGCCAGAGCGGAAGAAAAATGATTTTGTGTGTATATAAAATCTTTTTCCGAGCATCTGGGTCAGCGATATCGAAGGATATCGTGGGGTTGCTCTCCGATATGCTCATTCGAGCATTCGGACCAGCGATTGCGAAGCAATCGTGGGACCATGAGAATTTCAAAGCTAGGGTAAATCTCATACAAGAACGAGACTCACCGGCCATAAAATTCAACCGCTCCATCGTACCACATCTGTTAGGCATTGAACAGAGCAGGCGTTGCAAAAATTGCTCAAAAAACAGATAATAACCGTAAGCCTTTAAATAATATGCAAGATATCAGCATCATCGGTGGGGGATTAGCAGGTGCCGCAATAGTAGGCTGTGGTTCATGGTGGTTCATGATCCGGCGCGGTAAGCGCAAAAGCTCTGCCAGCACCACTAAACTCGCCAGTAGTCTGCGCGATGCAAAGGCCAAGGGTGAAATCATCCTCGGTACTATTGAAGATGGTGTGGTATTTATGGATGAGCAGGGGACTATCCAGCTTTTCAACCCCGGTGCTGCCGCCATAACCGGCTGGGACAGCGAAGATGCCGTGGGCCTCGACTGGAAATCGGTATTTTCATTCATAAACAAAAAGGGCGAACCGGTAACAGAGGATGACACACCGTTCGCACGAGCTCTCAGAACCGGACAAACAGTGCGCGACAACGAGGCGAACATCGTCAGCAAGTCAAACATGACGATTGCCACGAACTTTAGCGTCACCCCCATAATCACCAACGCGCAGCCGACCGGACTGGTGGGTATTTTCCGCGATGTCAGCGCCGAACGGCAAGAAGAAAGCCAGCGGGCAGAATTCATCAGCACCGCCAGCCACGAAATGCGTACCCCCGTAGCAGCCATCGAGGGCTACCTGAGCCTGGCACTCAACGACAAAGTTGCCACTATAGACAGCCGCGCCAAAGACTACCTGGAAAAAGCCCACGCCAGCACCAAACATTTGGGCGAGCTGTTTCAGGACTTGCTTACCAGTGCCAAGGCCGAAGACGGCCGCCTCACCAATCACCCGGAAGTCGTGGAAATGGGCGCATTTATGGAGCAGCTGACGAGCGACCTGCACTTTTCGGCGCAGAAAAAGAACCTGGGGATTGATTTTGTCATCGGTAATAACACTATCATAGATAACAATGTTATAGATGCCAGCTCCCCCGTGTCGATGAGCGGCGGCGACAAAGTAATTCGTCCCTTGTACTACACGCAGCTCGACCCCGACCGTATCCGCGAAGTTATCACCAACCTGTTTGACAATGCCTGCAAATACACCGACCAGGGAAAGATTAGCCTAGGCCTGACCGGTAACGATAGCGTGGTCCAGTTGTACGTCCGTGACACTGGCCACGGTATTCCACCCGAAGATATCGGACACTTGTTCCAGAAGTTTTACCGCGTCGATAACAGCGCCACCCGCACCATTGGCGGTACCGGCTTGGGTCTGTTCATCTGTCGCAAGATAGTCGAGCTATACCGCGGCCGGATATGGGTAGAAAGCACGCTTGGGCAGGGCAGTACGTTCTATATAAACCTGCCGCGGCTCACCAGCCAGCAGGCCGAACGGATGATGAGCGAAGAACACGCCGCAGCCACCCAGGATGCAACCGCCATCCCTGTACCAGCACAGCCCGCCGCGCCGGAGCCTGCCGCGCCCGCAGTTGTCCCAGAACCAGCGCCCGCTCCTGCACCAGCAGCCGCTCCAGTCGCAGCTCCGCTAGCTCCCGCTCCCGCCGCTCCAGTTCCCGCTGCACCAGCGCCCGCCGCTGAACCTATGGCCACGGCAACTGAACCAGCAGTTGCCGCCGCACCCGCGCCAGTCCCAGTACCCACGCCAACTTCACCGGTGGAACCTGTACCCACACCTCCTGCACCGTGATATACTACCGGCATAAACCATAAGCATTAAAAAGAGAACACTAACGTGGCAAAAGTATTACTGGTCGAAGACGACAACAACTTACGAGAAATTTATCAAGCACGTCTATTGGCCGAAGGCTACGATATTGTAGCTGCCCAGAACGGGGAAGAGGCGCTGGTAGTCGCTAAACAGAACAAGCCGGACCTTATCATATCTGATGTCATGATGCCGCGGATTTCCGGATTCGAGATGCTCGATATCTTGCGCAATACCGAAGGGCTCAAGCAAACCAAGGTGATCATGCTGACCGCACTTGGCCAAACAGAAGACCAAAAGCGTGCCAGCAACCTCGGCGCCGATAAATACCTGGTAAAGTCCCAAGTAACACTGGAAGACATTGTAAACGCCGCCAAAGAATTGCTAGCCGAAGACGGTGGAATCGCTGATGTGCCGCCCCCGCCAACTCCCGCCGCGCAGTCCGTCGCTCCCGCAGCCGCGCCAGCCACTATCGAGACTTCGGTTCCTGTGGCCGCAGCACCCCCGGAACCAACACCAGCGTCCGCTTCTGCAATGGAACCCGTTGCCGCCGCAATAACACCCATGCCTGTCATTGAACCTGTCGCCGCCGTGCCGGTAGTTGCCACACCAGCGCCGGAGCCTGCCGCGCCCGCAGTTGTCCCAGAACCAGCGCCCGCTCCTGCACCAGCAGCCGCTCCGGTCGCAGCTGACCCGGCGGCCAGCAGTCCAGCGCCAGCGCCTACCACACCCGACCCGGCATCAGCAAATGATCAAGCCGCTTCGTCCAGCGCAACCGCAGCAGTCGACGCTGCCGCTCAGACCATGGCGGCCGAAGAGAAGGCGCTGGAAGATCAGATCGCCACCTACGCCAAAGAACCTGGCGTAGACCCGCCTGTAGTCGAACCCGCACCAACTGCTGCCGAGGCCAGCAACACCGCGGCAATTACCGCAGCTGTTAACGAACTCAACACACCCGCCGCTCCAGAACCAATCCAGCCGCCAAGCGTAGTCAATGCTCCAGCGCCTGTACCCGAGCCAGCTGCACCTGTCACGCCGGTATCACCTGAACCTCCGGCAAACGCCGTAACCGTGCCGGTAGTTGCCACACCAGCGCCGGAGCCTGCCGCGCCCGCAGTTGTCCCAGAACCAGCGCCCGCTCCTGCACCAGCAGCCGCTCCGGTCGCAGCTGACCCGGCGGCCAGCAGTCCAGCGCCAGCGCCTACCACAGACACCGCCAGCGACAACAATGTAACCGTAGCAGGCAAAAAGGTCATCCAACCCATTAGTGATCAAACTGCCAAACCAAACCTCGATGCGCTCCTCGCTAAGGAAGAATCCAACGCCCCAGCCGCACCAGCGCCAGGAGCAGCCGCAACGCCTCCCATGCCAGCTCACACCCCGGGCCAATCATTCGACCCAAGCAAAGCGCTCTAGATCTTGAGACACCCGCAAGCGGGTTTCTCAACGCGCGGAGCGGCGAAATAGATTCGCCGTCTCTGGCTGCTCTTCCCAAGGCTTCAATATCATTCTCATTTCGGACAAAAGTAGGGTAATCTGTAAACCATGCGATTAAATAAATACATTGCCGCTGGCACCAGTTTGTCGCGCCGCAAAGCCGACGAAGCTATTGCTGCCGGACGCGTGGGTGTAAACGGCAAAGCACCGCAGCAAGGACAGGACATCCTGGGCACCGACAAGGTAACACTTGACGGCCAGCGCATTGCACCCGTCGCCAGTCCCGTAACTATTATGATACATAAACCGCCGGGGATTGTGGTCAGCCGCGACGGGCAGGGCGCTCAGACCATCTACGATTTGCTGCCAGCCGAATACCAGCAGCTGAACCCCGTGGGGCGGTTGGATAAATATTCTTCCGGCCTGCTATTACTCACCAACGACGGCGCCCTCACGCAGGAGCTTACGCATCCCAGCTACCAGAAAACAAAAGTCTACGAAGTACTGCTCGATAAGCCGTTACAACCATTGCACCGGCAGATGATAAGCGACCACGGCCTGATGTTGGATGACGGCCTGAGCAAATTCGAACTGGAACGGCAAAAGGAAGGCGATGACATCGCCTGGACGGTTACCATGCACGAAGGCCGCAACCGTCAGATTCGCCGCACATTCGAAGCGTTAGGCTACCGCGTAACACACCTGCACCGCACCCAATTCGGCCGTTATACACTGGGAGATTTGGCGCGTGGCTCTGTACGGGTTCTGTGATATACATGAGCCTGCTGGTCCCGCCTGTATGTTTGTCTGTAAAACTGCCTGGAGCCGGACGCTCAATAAAACATCGTTATCTAGTACTAAAAATATAATTTTGTCAATGGACGTACCTCTGTTATAATTGGACTGATCAAGGACAATTATACGCAGGGACGCAAAAGCCGCCACGCTGTTAATCAGAGGTTTTCCCGGCCCGAAGCTCTATAATAGAGAACAGATACCATGAGCAAGAAATTACCAATCGTCGCCATAGTCGGACGTGCCAATGTAGGCAAGTCCAGCTTGTTCAACGCAATCTTGGAACGCCGCGAAGCCATCGTAGCCAAAGAGGCAGGCACAACCCGCGACAGTATCACCGCCAAAGCCAGCTGGAACGGGCAGGATTTCTGGCTCGTCGACACCGCCGGTATGAAAGACGCCGCCGACGACTTTGAGTTCACCATCCAGGAACAGATTACCCAGGCCGCCGACAGCGCTGATGTTATCTGGGTCGTGGTGGAAGCTGATATCCCAATCGTCGAAGAAGACCGCCGCGTCGCCAAGCTGGCGCTCCGCAGCCAAAAGCCCGTATTTCTGGTTGTAAACAAGTGCGACAAAGCTCGCGGCCAAGACCTGAACGTATTCCAGCGCCTAGGCATCAAGCAAATCATGCACACCAGCACCACCCAGCGCACCGGCATAGTCGAACTGCTGGACACCCTGGTAGCACAGATTCCGCACGCTCAGCTGACAGATAACGAAGACCGCATCTCCATAGCACTGCTGGGACGCCCGAACGTGGGCAAAAGCGCACTGTTTAACGCCCTCGCTAAAAAACAGCAGGCCATCGTGGCCGACCGCGCAGGCACAACCCGCGACATCAACCGCGCCAGCGTCAAGTACGAAGGCCAGGAGATCGAAATCATGGACACCGCCGGCATCCGCCGCAGCGGCAAAATCGGCACCGGCATAGAGCACTTCAGCGTCGTGCGCACCCTGAGCGCCATCGAGCAGGCAGATGTCTGCCTGATGCTCATGGACGTCAACGAACTCAGCGTCGCGCTGGACCAGAAAATCGCCGGCATGGTCAAAGAATCGGGCAAGGGACTGATTTTGGTCGTCAGCAAATGGGACGACGAAGCAATCAGCACCGTAGAGGCCCGCACCGCCCGCAGCGAAGCTAAAATCGCCGCCAAAGTGGAAGAAATTGAAGCCACCAAAAAAATCTCCAAGTCCGAGAAAATCCGCCGCAGCCGCGCCATCAACTACAATGACCGCGGCGGCATAGAGAAAGACGCCTTCACCCGCGATGCATTGGCCGCCCGCATAACCGCCCAGTACGATTTCGTGCCATGGGCACCGCTCATTTTCACGAGCGCTATCACCGGTCAAAATGTCACCAAAATCTACGACCTGGTGCTGGAAATCGCTCAGGCACGCAAGACCCGCATCAGCACCCGCGCACTCAACGATTGGCTTGGTATGGTTACCGCCAAACACCCGCCAGCCGGACTCAAAAACCGCGCGCCAAAGCTCAACTACATGGTGCAGGAAGACGACAACCCAACCCCGGCCTTCAAAGTCTTTGGCGCTCACACCAAGTTCCTGCACTGGAGCTACCGGCGATTTATGGAGCGCGAGCTACGCGCCAGCTTTAACTTCGACGGCACTGCCGTGCAGCTGTGGTTTATAGAAAAACACGTCACGCACAAACACGGCAACAGCCCAACCAAAGCCGACCGCAGCGAGATACAAAAGAGCATCATCAGGAAAAAGACTCCGCGCACCACGAAATCCGGCCAGCCCAAAGACACCAAATAACCGCTGCTGCTTGATACTTGCTCTGCAATACTCGATACTAGTCCCATGGCTTTGTTTCAAAAACGTCCGCAAGTAAGCAACCCCGTGCAGTATGCAACCGTGGGGCTTAATAAAACATTATTGATCGTGGGGTTAGGCAATCCCGGCGAAGAATACGCGCACAATCGCCACAACATCGGGTTTCGGTGCGTGGACGATTTTGCCCGCAAAAACAACTTTGACCCCTGGGTAAGCAAACGGGACCTCAAATGCGAGCTTGCACAGGCGACGCTTGGCGATACCCGCGTTTTCCTGTGTAAACCGCAGACATTTATGAACCTAAGCGGGGAAGCGGTGCAGGCCGTGATGCATTTTTATAAACTCAACAACACGCAGTTAGTAGTCGTGCACGACGAGCTGGACATCAATTTTGGCCAGCTGCGCATGCGTGTCGGCGGCAGTGCAGCAGGGAACAATGGCATAAAATCGGTCAGCCAGCACGTCGGCGAAGAGTACGGCCGCGTACGCATCGGCATCGGCCCCAAAAAACCAGCCCAGATGGACACGGCCGATTTTGTGTTGCAGGATTTCAGCAAAGCAGAGCAGGCAGAGTTGCCGGCCATGCTGCGCGAGGTAAGCGCGCTGCTGAGCGAATACGCCTTCGGCAGCGCCGTTACGGCCGAAACCCGCAGCTTTTTATAATCCGTATGTCACTTCGTCGGTAGGCTCAACCGGTATGTCTAGATCACGCTCAATTTCGTAGAATAACACTGCGGCCGCAATCGGCACGAACAGGTCCCGGCGCTTTTTGTTGCTTCTGCCCTCCCAGATGAGCGTAGTATCAAAACAATCTGCCGCCGCATACGCGGCGTGCTCATCTGATGCCTTTTGCGCAGCAGCAAGCTCATCAAATATGGTGCCAGGATACACTTCCGCAACATGTAAGCTGCTATACGTAGTTTTGAACAAACGACGCTCATCACGAGATAAAACTAGGACGCGCTCATGTAGTTTCATAGTTACTATATAATTTAAACGTTTTCATACATAAAAAGGCTCTCAGAGGGGGTGGGCACCGCTGAGAGCCTATTTACGGAGACAATCCGAAGATTGTCTCCCTCCACCCTTCAACCCACCACGGAAGCGAAGCATCATCATCGTTATATAAAAGATATGTGCCAGCCTGCAAGCAGGCTACCATTTAGGCTCGCTGGATACCGGGATTCCCCGGGGCAAGCCCTGGGGGTTTCTCGTTAAAGGGGTTAGTTTGCTTTAGAACGCATGTTGCAGGCAAAGCCTGCGGGCGCCGATTGAGAAAAGTGGAGGGTAACAACTATTCTGGGGTGGCACGCTCTAAAACAATCTAACAAATGTTAGAATGGGGGATATAAGGTGCGTAAGAGGTGTCACCACGACTTACAAGTTGCTATTCTAGCAAAAACATGCCCTTATGTCAATACTTATGCATAAAATTGTATGAATGTAAAAAAACTTACAATACAGGATAATGCTTATCCTTCACCACTACGAGACATTGCAGGTCCGCCAAAGGAGCTGTTTTATATCGGTGCCGATCCGTCGGAATGGCTTGAGCGGCCACGTGTTGCCATCGTTGGCTCCCGCGGCGTCAGCCCGTATGGCAAGCAAGTCACGCGGCGGCTCAGTGCCGAATTGGCAGAGCGGGGAACCGTGATCGTCAGCGGCCTGGCACTCGGAGTAGATGGCATTGCCCACGAAGCCTGTCTGGATGCGCATGGCACTACCGTAGCCGTGCTGGCCAACGGCCTAGACAAAATCTATCCGGCTACCCACACGCAGCTCGGCAGACGTATTCTGGAGCAGGGAGGCACCATCATGAGTGAGTACCCTGTGGGTATGCCCGGCTTTAAGCAAAATTTCGTAGCCCGCAACCGGATTGTCGCGGGCCTGAGCCAAGCGTTGCTCATTACCGAAGCGACAGAGAAGAGCGGCACGCTCCACACCGCCCGATTCGCCATGGAACAGGGACGCGATGTGCTGGCCGTGCCGGGTAATATAACCAGCCCTGCTAGTGTTGGCACGAATAACCTTATCAAGGTAGGAGCCACCCCTGTAACTTCGGTGGACGACATCTTGTATGTCCTGAACGCCGGCCACCTGCCAGCAGAACCCATCCGCAGGCGAGGAGACAATGCCGAGGAACAGGCGCTGCTCGATCTGTTATACCGTGGCGCATCCGACGGCCACGAGCTGCTGGTACAAAGCGGACTGCCAGCCGTGCAATTCAACCAGGTACTTACCATGCTCGAAATAAGCGGTAAAATCCGTGCCCTCGGCAACAACCACTGGTCATTAAAATAATCCCAGCTCTCGGTCGTAGTTACGTTTGGCAGCAAAAGCAACGGAGCAAACCTGAAGACTTGCTAAACAAAAGAACTGTTACAATAAGCACTATGAAACTGCTAATGGCCCTCGGGATAACTATCGGCGGCACCGTAGGCGGCTGGCTTGGTGCCATGCCGGATCACGGCAACTGGCTGGGCGGCTGGAGTATCCTGGGCAGCACCATCGGGTCATTTGCAGGCATCTGGGCCGCGTACAAAGCCGGCAAATACTATTTATAACTCAGTCGCTCTACTAGAGCTCATCTCCACGAGAGCGGCAGTGACTTGCTGCCCCAACTCAGCGCCGATAGCTCCTTTAGCTGCATACCGCTGATACGCATCGAACCAATGAGCATCGTTGCGCCTCGCCATGTCAACGACACCCGGGTCGTATACCCCAGGGGAAGCTGCCTCGGCATCTGTAGCACTAAAATTTTCTGCACTCATCATAATCTCCTAGAATTTAGGCAAAATACCATATAAAAAACCGCTTCCATCATATGGTAGCGGTCCGTTATGCGCGGGCGTCTTGCCAGTTATTATACATACTCTATTGTAGGGTCATACATAGTAAAGCGCAAGTATTTTCTGTAATAATTCTTACAATACTCACTATTTACTATTCCCGTCCTTGTCCCTATGGCAGGCGATCAATGAATCTCTGTGATATATCGCACAATTTACCTTACACTTGCATTTGTATAGCACTATGCGCTAAGCTTACGGCTTGTATGCTCAGGAACGGTCCGGATTCTTTCTGCGGCCAGCCCATAAAAGGCTGTATACTACTAGAACAATACTTATAGTTAAAGGGAACTTACTGACGATTTCCAAATATCGCAAACAAATTCACCGCATATGGCAAAAAATTTAGTTATCGTAGAGTCACCGGCAAAAGCCAAAACTATCGAGAAATACCTCGGTAAAGATTACACCGTTAAAAGCTCCATCGGCCACATCCGCGGCTTACCGAGCAAGAACGGTAGTGTCGACGTGGCCAATAACTTCGCGCCAAAATTCGAAGTTGACCCCGGCAAAAAGAAGGTGATCGCAGAACTAAAAGCTGCCGCCAAAGCTGCCGACCAGGTGCTGCTCGCAAGCGATGAAGACCGCGAAGGGGAGGCTATAGCCTGGCACGTCGCCGAGGTGCTTAAACTCGATCCTAAAACCACCAAGCGAATTGTATTCCACGAAATCACCAAAGGTGCGCTGGACGAAGCAGTAGAAAACCCCCGCACTATAGATATGAACCTGGTAGAAGCCCAGCAGGCACGCCAATCGCTTGACTATTTGGTGGGATTTGAGCTGTCACCGGTGCTGTGGCGCAAAGTCCGCGCAGGCCTAAGCGCCGGCCGTGTCCAGAGTGTGGCCGTACGCCTGATAGTGGAGCGCGAAGCCGAAATTGACGCCCACGAGCCCGAAAGCACCTTCAAACTCACTGCCGATTGTATCCTCTCCGATGGCACCGTATTGCCCGCAGCGTCCAGCAAAAAATTCAAAACCGCCGAAGAAGTTCGTGCCGTATTGGAAGCGTTTGCTACAAGTACCTTCAATGTCGCCAGCATCGCCAGAAAGCCGGGCAGCCGCAATCCGGGCGCGCCGTTTACCACCAGCACATTGCAGCAGGAAGCCAGCAGTAAGCTCGGCTACAGCCCGCGCAACACCATGAGCTTAGCCCAACGCCTGTACGAAGCAGGGCACATCACGTACATGCGTACCGATTCCGTTAACCTCAGCACCCAAGCCCTCGGCGCCATGACCGGATTTATCAAAGAAAAATACGGCGAAAAATACCACCAGTACCGGACGTTTAAGAGCAAGAGCGCCAATGCGCAGGAGGCTCATGAAGCCATCCGTCCGACCGATGTAACCAAAGAGTTTGCAGGTGCCGACGAACAGCAGACCAAACTATACAACCTCATCTGGCGTCGCACCTTGGCCAGCCAGATGGCTCCAGCCGAACTGGAAAATACTACCGTAACCATAAAAGCCAGCGGCAGCCCTGAAACACTCGAAGCCAAAGGCCAGATAGTGCTGTTCGATGGCTTTTTGAAAGTCTACGGCCGAAGCGGGGACGACACGCTGCTGCCAGCAATGGCCGAAGGCGACGCGCTGACATTGCAGACCGCCGAGGCAACCGAGAACCTCAGCCGCGGCCCGGCCCGCTATACCGAGGCGTCTCTGGTGAAAAAACTGGAAGAGATGGGTATTGGCCGCCCAAGCACCTACGCCAGCACCATTAACACCATCCAGACCCGCGAATATGTAGAACGGGGAGATCTGGAAGGTGTAGAGCGCGAAATTACCGTACTCAAGCTGGAAAACGGCGAAGTTACCGCCCAACCCGTAAAAATTCAATACGGCAAAGACAGCAACAAGCTGTTCCCGACCGACACCGGTAAAGTCGTAACCGACTTTTTAGTCAAGCATTTCGCCGAGGTGATGGACTATGATTTCACAAAGAGTGTCGAAGAAGAATTAGACCAGATTGCGCTGAGCAAAAAGGACCGCATCGGCGTGCTCAAAGAGTTTTACACGCCGTTCCACAAACTGGTCGAAGGCAGCGCCGACATCAGCCGTGCGGAGGCTACACAAGCCCGCTTACTGGGTAACGACCCCAAAGGTGGCGAACCCATTTACGCTCGCTTTGGCCGTTTTGGGCCCATGCTGCAGCGCGGTGAGCAAAGCGACGACCCCAAGCCAACATTCGCACCCATGCCCACTGGCAAAAAGATCGAGACGGTCACGCTGGAAGAAGCACTCGTCATGTTCCAGCTGCCACGACTGGTGGGTCAGACTGCGGATGGCAAGGACATAAAAGCTAACATCGGCCGTTTTGGGCCTTATATAGTAGTTGACAAGCTGTTTGTAAGCATAAAACCACTTGATCCGCACACCATTACCCTGGACGAAGCACGCGAACTGTACGCGGCCAAGCTAAAGGCAGAGGCAGAGAAAAACATCGCCGACTTCGGTGACGGCATAAAGGTGCTGAATGGCCGCTACGGCCCCTATATAACCGACGGCACCAAAAACGCTAAGATTCCAAAGGACACCGATCCCAAGTCTGTGACCCATGAACAGGCTAAAGAACTGCTCGCCGCCGCGCCTGCCGCTGGCAAAAAGCGAAACTTCCGCCGCCGCACTATTCAGAAGTAAGGCACAGGAAATTACTGCCGTCCCGGCAGGAGAACAGGGCTACCCCTCATCATCCCAAGACAAACCCTGCGGGTTTTTCTACGCGACGCCAGGCTATGCCTGGCTGCTACTTTTCCGCTACCGCTCCCAACGCTTCTCTATAGTAGGAGACTGAATAGGGTAGCTTTTTCACATTTTGTTCACTCTCCAACTTGTTATATAGTCAGTTTTTACAACACGAAGTAGACATAAGCGCTTAGTTTATGCTACTATATTTAATATCTCGATGGGGGATGTGTTGACTTTTAAGAGTAATAGTTTTATAGTAAGGGGCACTATGACCGTAGAAAAGCCGGTAATAAACACAGAATCAATCGTCCAAGATATCCTGGCGAGTATTGATCGTGAGCGCGAACGGGAAATTATCGCCCGCCGTTTTGGTCTGTTCGACCGCAAAGAAACACTGGAACAAATCGGCGAACTGCTCGGTATCACGCGTGAGCGCGTCCGCCAACTCGAAAAGTCCGTTATGACCAAGCTGCGTACTTCCAGCAGTGAATTACCCCACATCACCGAAGTGGAGGCAGCATTGCTCGCTTCTATCGAAGCAGCAGGGCAGACTGCACGCATCACCGCTCTCGGCGCTAAACTTACCAGCGAAAACTCTCGCACCGACCAGTCACGCTTAGCCTTTCTGACCGAGCTCACCCCCGGCATCAGCGCCATTTCCGAAGACGACAACTTCTACCAGTCTGCGGGCAACGCTAAAGTACACGATACCAGCACCATCAAAACAGAGGTAGCAAAACTGGTCGAGACCATCGGCAAAGCCGGGAAACCAATGGAAACCCGCGAACTAACCAAACTAGCCGCTATGCCTAACGATGTCTACGCTACTGCGCTGGCGACCACCAGCAAGCAGCTGGCGACTCTCAACGGCCGCTGGGGCCTCGTAAAATGGCCTACGGTCAACCCGAAGAACATCCGTGACAAAATCTACGTTATTTTGGCCGAACATGGCAAGCACATGCACTTCAACGAAATCAGCGAAGCTATCAAAGCTAGTGATTTCAAGCGAAAAGATGTTACCACGCAGGCTATCCACAACGAGCTTATCAAAGACAAGCGCTTCGTACTTATCGGCCGCGGTATTTATGCACTGCGTGAATGGGGCTACAAAAAGGGAACGGTGGCCGACATCATCAGCGAAGTTCTGCGCGAAGCAGGCGAGCCGCTGCACCGTGATGAGATCGTTAAGCGCGTGCTGAAGAGCCGTTTCGTAAAAGAAACCACCATTCTGCTAAACCTCCAGAGCAAAGCACAGTTCAAGCGCGTAGCTAAAGCCACTTACGAGCTCGCCGAATAGGGCACTGCCCATACAGGGCAAAGCACCTCAGCCTGATCGCTATCGGTCTGGTAATTTTGCGCCTGACGGCGCAGAAGGTATTGGTAGCCGCATAGCTGTACAAAATACGAACATAGCTATGTCTGTTCATATATTTGTAAACAATTTGCGAACAGACATACCAGATACGGCAAAGGTACAGGATGCTAACGGTTAGGAATAGGCAGTCCTAAGACAGCAGCATAGCAATTGGAGGGCAAGGGATTTTAAACACAATAGGCAACGGGCAAGCTGAAAAATCCTAGGCGAACGTGCGTGAAGAGCGGCTCAAAACAAACATACACTAGATGTCGCACAATGTATATTTTGCGACTTAGATATAGGCGGACTAGTTGAGTATGGGTACCCCTCCTGTAGGGGAGTTCTGGACGGATAGCTCACTAAACGCATTAAAGTCGCGTGCATACAATAGTTTTTACACTATCTACACTGTGTCTATATCATACGTGCGACATGCATTACATACTGTGCCTATAGAATGCCTAGCGTTCGCGTTTTCAAGCAAACGCTATTTGACTTATCCACAGCCTATGTCGTGAAAACATTTGCTTTTTCACGCTTTTGATATTCTATATGTATTCCCTCCCTATTCACCTGCCTGCCCTATTATTTGACATGCGTTATTAAATATATTTTTTATATGTTTTCCGTTTCGTTTCACTGATGTAAAAATGTGAACATTTTACGAACAACAGGAGGGAGAGGTAGGGGCGTAACATCCTATTTATAGTACACACGCTCCGGTACTCGCACATCTATATAACTAGCCGGCACTGTGCTCCCCAGCTGTTGTATGGTAGCAATAGCCGCCCCGCTCTGCGTCAAGGCATCAGCCTGTAAATTAAACCGTATAGCATATGGCTGCCCTGCCAGGTGAGCATCCAACTCATAGGGGTTGCCAGCGGGCAGTACAAAGGTGCTCACCGTCAGGTGAGCAGCTGCTAGCTGATAGGCCTGTGTCACGAGGAAGGTAACCGTACTGCTGGACAGGAACTGCTTACCCGGCTTTGGAACAGTGCTGGATTGGTCCGCTACCAACGGTACGCCAGCCGGGATACTATGCAGCTTAGCTAGCGTAACTCCTGCTTTATTCAGTGCGTAATTGCCATGGACAGTTTGCAGTACGACTGTTGGGTTTGCAACCTGTACGTAAACAATGGGGCGGCTACCTATCAGGGGCAGCCCAAGCGAAACAGTCTGTAGCTCCGGGAATTCCTGCTCAAGCGCCTGCGCAGTGCCGTTCAGGTTCACCGTAAGTTTACTGTGACTGGTAATACTGCTGCTGAGCAGTTTATGCGCGGCGTCGGCATATACAGAGGCGGGTTGGAGATAATTAGCAGATACCGGAGTCTTTCCCACTATAATCACCTTGGGGTCGGTACCAAGCGCCAACACCTTAACCACGCATATTACAGCCAGCACTATCAACAACCAGAACGGCATTTGAGCCATGGGATTACGGGGCGAAGGCTTATTCTTCTCTGTTTTTACCTGCTCAGGGCGACTCTGCCCACGTTCACGTCGTACCTCCGGCCCCCGGTTGCTGTAGTACGAAAAGGCCGGGCCAGGCCCCCCGCTCCGGTTCACCTGCCGGACAGGACCTCTCCCCTGCTCTGCTTCAGTATTATTTTTTCGTTTGAACATGCCCTTTTCCACCGATGCTAAGAAGCAAGTTCGCCAGATCAGACGTAGCGTGCGGCCGCGCGAACGTTGCTAGCGTCGTCCCAAGTTTCTTGCGCAGGCTCTCATCATCCAGAAGTTCCTCTACCACACGCCCTAAACGCTCTGGCTGCTCAGCCTGATCACCGTTTAACTGCACAATTGCATGCCGGTCTGCTAGTGCCTGAGCGTTCTTAACATCCCAGCCCAGCATTTGTGCCGGCACAATAATGCACGCAGCACCTTGCGCAGCCAGACCGGCCAAGGTGGTAGCACCACCACGAGCGATCACCACATCGGCTGCACCGCTGTAGCGATACAAATCCGTAACAAAACCTTCGATTCGCAGCCTTTTTTTCGCGCTCGCCGGGAGTCCCAAACTATCGTAGTCGCGACGGGTTTCTGCCAAGTGGGCTCGGCCAGCTATGTGCAGCACCGACAAGTCCGGAAACATGCCTAACAGGTACTTTGCATTGGCTACCAATGCTTTATTCAGTGACCGCGCGCCATTTCCGCCGCCGGTCAGCATCAACACCGGCGCTTCCGCTGGCAGCTTCAGCTCTTGGCGATAGTGCCGTCTCAGCGCAGCATCGACCGGTTTGAAGTCCGCTGCAATCGGCACGCCCACCACCTCTGTTTTGTTTGCGGGATACGGGTAGAGTTCCTTGGGAAGCGCTACCGCGTGCATAGCAGCCCAGCGTGCAATCAGGCGATTGGCAAGGCTCGGCACGCTGTCAGAGTCGTGCGTGATATACGGGATGTGGTTGAGCTGGCCGCCCAGTGCCACCGGCACGCTCACAAAGCCCCCGCGTGTAAAAATAATATCCGGCTGCAATTTACGCAGCAGCCAGTAGCTCTGCCACAAACCTGCCAGCACGCGGAACATGTCACGAATGTTAAGCGCCTGCACGCGGATGTTGAGCAATTGGCGCCAATCTTCATCTGCATAGCGGCGCAGCTTGCCCGCCGGCACGCTGTAGACAGCATCAATGCTAGGGTCCTGCGCAGGAATATCAGAAAGATGATCGCCCTTTTGGCCGACGTATATAATTTCGATGGCAGCGTCACGCTGCTTTAGTTCATGCGCGACTGCCAGGATCGGGGTGATATGCCCGCCTGATCCGCCGCCCGTCATCACTATCTTCATGGCGAATCAACCTCATGCATTCTCTCTGTTAGGCGAAGATCGTTCCGGCGGATACCAGGCGGCAACTCCTGAGAGAAGGTGTACCGGGAGTACACCGACGAGCAGGGTCGGCGTCTGGTGCCGCCGGAACGCCCTGAAGCTGGAGAGAATACATGAGGTTGATTCATAGTCCTTTGCCCGCCGCCCTTTTGGACATTACGTGCGCTAAAACTAGTATAATGCGAAATCTGAAAAACCAAACCTAACGCAGCGCCTACAAACAATACACTGGTGCCGCCGTAACTCACAAAGGGCAAGGTTATGCCCTTTAACGGCAGAAGCCCGATCATGGCACCAACATTAATGATCATCTGCGTGCTCAACCAGGCCAATATGCCCACTACCACCAGTCTGCTAAACACATCCGATGTGCGTTCTATAATCAGCCGCAGCCGCGCGAACAGGGCCACAAACAGTCCTAACAACACCATGACCCCAATAAATCCGAACTTTTCGGCGTAGATAGCGAAAATGGAGTCGTTTTGAGCCTCTGGCAAATAACCATACGCTTGCACGCTGCGGCCTAACCCTAAACCACTGATGCCGCCCGAGCCTACCGCAATCAGCGCCTGGCAGGCCTGATAGCCGCCGCTGGTAAGACAGTTGGGATGCGCAAACGTCGTAACGCGTTCCCGGCGATACGGGCTAATGACAATCACAAACGTTACAAGCAATGCCAAAATACTGCCTGCTAGCAAAATACGCCGCATCGGCAATCCAATTACTATCACCATAGCCCCGATCATAGCCAGTATCACTGCAAACGACCCCAGGTCACTCTGCCCATGGAGCTTGTCAGGAGCAGCCACCACAAACGTGACTGCAAGCAACATATAGGCTAACGGTTTCATCGTGCGCTGCACGTTATTCAGCTGGCCGCTGGCCGCCTGCCTGGCCAAGAAACTCGCAACCGATACAATGAGGGCGAACTTTAGGATCTCAACCGATTGGAGCGAGAGGCCGCCAAGGCGAATCCAACGGTGCTGCGGATACAGCGCGTTTACCGGCATTACCAGTGCAACCAAGGTAGCGAGTCCGGCTGCCACCAACAGCGGCATCTGCCACCGCTGCCAGGTCCGTAGCGGAACCCGGGATGTTACCGAAAACGCCGCAATACTCAGGCCAATGGCAATAAGCTGGCGAGATACGTAATGAGCACCGGACCCACCGCTGGTGGCTGCCAGCGCAGGGCTAATAGCATAGACCACTGTCAGGCCCACAACCACCAGAAACAACGCCAAAATAACCAGCCAATAGTCCGGCCTGTGCCGGCGTACCGATTGGTTATCTACTGGTGAACCACGACGACCCAATGGTACAGCACTCATCGACAGCCCTTCCGCACGCAAAACTCCGCTCGAAACATCCCGATCACGCGTGCCAGCCTACTACAACACGGGCAGCGCGCGTCGGTTGCGAAGCAAAGGTGGTCATATGTGTAGTTTTCATTTTAGTAATTACCCTTTCAGTATACCATTGCCGGTTACTTCGCCTTCGGCGTTACGCCGAAATCATTAATAAGCATGTGGGCGATGTTGGCGAATACCGGCTGACCAGTCTCCGCCCCTGCAAAGCCCTTGTATTTAGTTGGCTGCAAATTGTAGACCACAATAGCGTATTCAGGCGTATTACCACCGACAAACCCCATGTACGTACCATTAACTCTATCCGAATAATAGCCGCCTAAGGGGTTTGCTATCTCGGCCGTCCCCGTCTTGCCGCCGACTGCGTAGTTTGGTCCAAAATTAAGGTACGGGAATCCTTCTGCGATGTGGTTCGTGTTGTTCTGTTCCATCAGCGAAATTATATCGTTGCTGACCTGCGTCGAAATGACGTTCGACTTCACAACGCGCGGAGCCACTTTTGTTACTGTGCCATTCCCATCCGTAATCTGGTCAACCAGTTGCGGCTGATAGTACGTACCGCCGTTTAAAATGCTGCTCAGCGCTGACACCATTTGCAGCGCCGTGGCCGTATATGCCTGGCCGAATGAAATGTTGGCATAGGTCAGATCGATGCCAGCTCCCGTGTCAGTGGGCTTCGGCAAATAACCGCTCGCCTCTTCACCGTTTCCTTGTTCCACGCCCGTAGCCTGGCCCAGCATGAAATGGTTGGAAAAATAGTCATACAGTATGCTCCGAGCCTGCGCGTCTATCCGGCCGTCGCCCAGCTGCATCAGCATCCATGTCGCGCCCGTGTTCAGTGATTTATCGAGCGTGGAAAGTATGGTCTGCTGGCCCGTACTGTGATCTTCCTCGACATCGCTCACCTTCGAACCGTCAATCGTCCACGAGCCCGGATCATAAAAGCTCGTTGTTGGCGTTATTACCCCCTTTTGCAGGCTGGCCGCCGTGGTAAACAGCTTAGTGATGGAGCCCGGTTCAATCGGATCGGTCACGGCAATATTCTGGAACAACGAGCCGTCGCTCACATCCTGATAGTCAGACGGGTCATAGGTAGGATAGTTTGCCATTGCTTTTATGGCCCCTGTGCGCACATCCATCACCACGGCACTTACATCTTGGGATTTATTTTGTTCCTGCGCAGCTTTTATGATCTTCTCCAGCCCAGCCTGCATACCTACATCAATGGTTAAATCTATACTGTCGCCTTTTACCGGCTGCGTCGATATGTTATTTGCGCTTGCTGCGAGCGGGATGCCATTGATGTCAGTAACTGCCTTCAGTTGCCCCGGTTTGCCCTGCAGCTGTTTGTTCAGAGCCTGCTCCACGCCGTATTGGCCCTGCCCGCTGTTGTCTACAAACCCGAGCAACTGGGAGGCCAGTGTCCCCTGGGGATATGTTCGATAGTCCTGCTCTTCCGTGCCAACCCCTGGGAACTTAAAAGCCAGAATTTTATCGCTCTGTGCAGGCGTCAGCTTTTTCTTGAGTATCACATAGCGCGTATCACTCGTTTTCAGTTGTTTGGTAATGGCGCCTGCATCACCCCCGATAATCGGCTGGAGTTTTGCCGCCACATGCTCTGCATTCTTCACTACCGTTGGGTCGGCATACAGCGTATACAGCTTTTCGTTCATCACAATCGGCACTGAACTGCCACCCAAAGAAGCGGTTATAATACCCCGCTCCGCCGGCACCGTGTACTGCTTTAGCTGGTCGCTCAGTGCAGCTTTTTTATAATAATCATAGCGAATAACCTGCAAGTAAAACACCCGGACCGCAAAGATTCCGAACACCAGCAACAGCAATGCGTACCAGATACGCACCCGTTGAACCGGGTCGATGACAGAGGCGGGCTGTTGATCCATTGATTCTATTATACTTGAGACACGGAGATAAGCGTAAGTTTAGTTAACGCTGCCGCTGGGCGCTACAGGAGTCATAGACTGCGCGGTTGCGCTGTTTGCTACGCGGTCCAGAGACTGCTCGCGGGCGGATGCCACGCTCAGGTCCTCGTGCTGCTGTTGCAGTTTTGATTGCTGCTGTTGCAGGCCGTTAATCTGGTAGCCGTAGGCGTTGGTTTTAGTAACTTGCGTCAGATAAAGCAGCCCGAGCAGGCACGCCAGTACAATCAGAACAATCGTGTTGCTGACCGGCCCGAGCCGCTTATCGGTCACGCGAAAGCTGACCGAGTTCTGCCCGCGCGATACGCCTTGCTGCCGGCCCATGGCCAGAGTACTTGAATATGTCATAAATAATTTTTGCTGTTTATTTTGGTTTTTGTTTTAAATCCTTGGAGCCAACCCCGGTGATTTTAACCGGGGTTGGCTCTGCTTGCCTATCGTTAAACGTCGAGCTCTTCGCGCCGAACGTTTATGTGGTAGGTGCGGGACTTGTTTTGAACGTCAATGATTATTGGCATTGTGTCGTCCCTTTCTTTTTTATTTTTTCACTACGGCCCGGAGTTTTGCACTCCTTGCACGCGGGTTGAAAACTAATTCAGTGTCGTCGGCCGTCACTGCGCCTTTGGTGAGCGGCAGTGCCTCGGCATCGTAGCGGTCTCCGGCAACTTCGGCAAATGCCTGTTTGACTATGCGGTCTTCCAGGCTATGGAAACTTATGACACCTAAGCGGCCGCCGGGCTTTAGCAGCTGCATCCACAGCGGCAGGCTCGCCCGCAGCAACTCCAGCTCGTCGTTGACGGCGATACGGAGTGCTTGGAACGTCCTGGTCGCAGGGTGCGTTTTGCTACCCTTTGGCATGACCGATCGAATGGTCTCTGCAAGCGCTACCGTGGAATGAAACGGCCGTCCAGCCACAATAGCCTGTGCTATCGTTTTAGCCCTGGGCTCTTCCCCATACGTTTTAATGATCCTTGCGAGATCATCCGCGCTATAGGTGTTTACCACGGTTGCAGCATCGAGTGTTTGCGTCTGGTCCATACGCATGTCCAGCGGACCGTCTTGGCCGAATGCAAATCCTCTTGCAGCGTTATCAAGGTGCGGTGACGATACGCCCAAATCTGCCAGAATGATATCAAACTGCCTGCCTGCTGCTACCAGCTGCTGGCTGACACTTAGAAAATCGCCTTGTACAAGCATGGCACCCTGTTTAGCGAAGCCCGTTAACGCCGCAATGGCGTTGGCATCTCGGTCTACCAGTGTTGCCTGTTCAGGCGCTTTCGTGCATTCCAGTACTGCGCGCGCATGTCCGCCGTATCCTGCCGTCAAGTCGAGATATGATTCTCCAGCTTGCGGGTCCAGATACTGCAACACAGGCTGCAAAAGTACCGGTATGTGCTCATTCCTTATTACGTGGCGCATATCGCACTATTGTACCCGCTACAACGGAAAATGGAAGCTTACTTCTCTTTTCCCAGGACTCGGGTACTGTCTTAATTTTTGTTTTGGTGTTTGTTTTTCCCGGATCGCCTTCTCGATTAGTGCAGTTTGGGATGGCAGCCGAGCACCGGAGCGGAGGCGTACTTAACGTACGCTGAGCACCGGAGTCGCAGAGCTGACGCCCAAAATGTGCAATCGGAAGGTGGTCCAAATGACAAGGTCACCTATTCAGCAGCCAACTGTTTGTTTTTTGGATGTTTTTGTTTTTGTTGGTGTCAGAAGATATCGTATGAAAGTAAAGATGTTTAAGAGTTTAAACGAGGTCTGCATGAACAGGCCTGTGATACTTTCGATGGCTCCTGACGATTTGAGAGACTTATGTGTGAGGTGGAGTTTTGGGAGGTGTTTTATGGAAAGAACGAAAGGTTTTTAAAACGTGGTGCCTTTCTCTAGTCCACGTGTTGACTGCCGAATAGGTAACATCGTCAAGCTTGAGACACCTGCTTTGCAGGTTTCTCAACGCGCCGGCAAAATGGAATACATTTTGTCGGGCTGCTCTTCCCGTACAGTGGACGGTTGAGTGTTTTTCTATTCGTACTAAGTGCCGGATTGTTAAGGTGCTTTGAACTTAGGAACAGATTAATCTGCCATAAGCCGCCAATATTTTCCAACCCGCACGCACGAGACACTTTTGTCGATGCCCGCGTAATCCAACAGATGCTGCTCTAGGGTAATTCGTCCCTGCTTAGCATCCATGCCGCTTTCGATCTTGCCCATTCGGAATTGAACGTTCAAGTCGGCGATCTGCTCATCCAAGATGTTTCCTTTGAGACGAGTCTCAACATCATCATCCCAGACATGCTTCGGATACACGTGCAGGTACTTTTGAAAGCCCCTGGTCACTACTACCCCGCTGGCGAATTCGCTTCGAAGCTCAGTCGGTATGGTTAACCGCCGCTTGTCATCGAGTTTCCTTTGGAAATAGTCCACCTGTGCCATATTGGTTGGTTTGAATTGGTTTTAAATTGCTAGTGAGCTTTTTTGTTTTTTGCGTTATAGCGGGTAGCTGGTTGTCTTTCGGGCTACCCACGATTACCCACTGACATCAGCATACTACCCACTAGTACCCACATACAAGTACTTTGTAAAGAAAAAGTGGTGCTTTATGCACCACTTATCCACAGATATTCAGTTTTCTTCCAGCCGGCACAACATATGGTGCCGCCCTCTTGCCGTAAACGCTAGACACAATTCCGCTGCGCGTACGGCACTGGTACGGCTCTATTTGCCGCTGAGGGTAGCATGACGAAAACCAGAGCCTAGGATAATCGGTGAGTGTCCCGTTTCGGCATCACGCATGTACACCGAATCCACAACCCCCGCATTCACCGGTACGGCATGTAATGCGCGCAGCATTTCACCGCTGCTTTTGAATGAAGTCAATAATATAGCCGCTATCGCAACCGCCATGCTCCCGTGCCAGTGGACGGGGTGAAGATGTCGGTGGAGCGTGTTCTTTTTCATCGGTATGTTTGTTTTACTATATATTTTGAGATAGTAAATAAACTATAACAAAACATAAACATTTTGTCAATATTATGCTATTGCGAGGCCTTTGCAGCTGTCCTGATCTAGCGTCCGGCCAGGCCGTCAAGCTGAGCGATGTCGTCGTCGCTGAGCGTGATATCAGCGGCTCGCACGTTTTCTTCGAGGTGGTCCAGGCTGCCGGTACCAGGGATGGGCACCATAACCGGACTATGTTGCAGCAGCCAAGCAAGACCAACCTGACGGGTGGTAGTACCGTGCTTTTGGGCGACACCGTCAAGCACCTGCTCGTTCAAGCCGCCCACATTACCACCAATCGGGAAATACGGAATAAATGCGATGCCATTTGCCGCGCAGAGTTCAAGCACCGCTTCGTGTTCACGATTGAGTACACTGTAGTTGTTCTGGACACTCACAATTGTGCCGAGTTCCATCGCCTGTTTTAGCTGATCCGCAGTTACATTACTGAGGCCGACATGTTTAATCTTACCCTGTTGTTGGAGCTCAAAGAATGTTTTTACCGAATCGGCAAACGGTACCGCAGGGTCTGGGCGATGGAACTGGTAGAGCGCAATCTGGCCGACGCCCAGGCGTTTGAGGCTGGCATCGCAGGCTTCCCGGATGTGTTCGGGCCGCCCATCCGGGCTCCACTGCCCAGGACCGCTCCGTGTCATACCACCTTTGGTTGCGATCAGCAGCCCGTCGTACGGGTACAACGCTTCGCGGATCAGGTTTTCGGACACTTCGGGGCCATAGGCATCGGCAGTATCGATGAAGTTTACGCCAAGCTCAACCGCTCGCTTCAGTACTGCAATAGCCGTGGCATGATCTTTCGGCGGACCCCAGATGCCTTCGCCGGTAATGCGCATAGCCCCGTAACCCAGCCGGTTGACCGTCTGATCGCCAATTTTGATTGTTTTGTCCATATCCACCTCCTTAGATATCAAGAACGAATGGTTCTCCGTTGATTGCTTTTATAAACGTGATGCCGGCATCACCGAAGGTTTTTTCAAACCGATCGTAGACACTCTGCCGAGCCTGATCGCTCCAATGCCAATCATGGATCGGGATAACGTATTTTGGTTTGAGCTCCAGTGCCAGCCGAGCAGCATCCACAGTGGAGCCCCAGGGAGCCTGCACCGGTAAAGCCAATACGGCTTTCGTCTCTTTGAAGCTATGGCTGTCGCCGGGATGGCTGAGCTTATCCAGATAGTGCACACCGATTTCCTGCGGCGGTTCAACCGGGAAGAACGGGCGGATAACTTCGTGCGGGCTATCGAAGAAACTGACACCTTCGGGGGCTTTGACATCGGCTTGTATACCCTGCTCTTGCAACTGAGCGGCAGCTTCCGGCGTAGTGGTAATGCGCACCGCCGGGAATTTGGCGACAAGCTTTTTGATGAGCTCGACATCCATGTGATCACCGTGGATGTGCGTGATGAAAATGTCGTCCAGATATTCCAGGCTACCGACATCCACCGTACTGAAGCTGCCGGGGTCGAACAAAGCGGTACGATTGACCGGCGCAGGCATCTCGACAAGCAAACAGGAGTGTGTAAATTTGGTGATTTTCATTCAGGTTCCCCTTTTCGACTTTGCTATACATAGTATAGCCCAACGAGACATGGATATCCTGTGAAATTCTGTACTTTTCGCGTACAGCTCTGTACGTTATTTGGCGGGCTGGGGCTTGCGCACAAAGCGGCGGTCGCGGTATGCCAGATCTTTGCGGTGTTGATCGAGCGTTTCAATATGGGTATCGAACTCTTTCAGGAGCGTGGAGTACCGCTGGTTCGGCGTCAGGAGCTTGAGGAGTTTATCCTGGCTGGCCAGATATTCAACCAGACCGAAAAAATCACCGTCGCCGCTGACGATGACCGCTTTGTCGTAGTTCTGGTACTCCTTCATGGCATATAGCACCAGATCGGCGTCGATGTTGCCTTTGACGATCGGCTTCTGTTCTTCTCCGTTAGCAGCGGGTTCGTCTTCGGGTTTTGCCTTGATCTCCATAGTTGGTTTGAGCACAATCAGATAGCCGTGATCGTGCATAAGCTCGTAAAGCGATTCGTTCTCGGCCATGTAGCCGATAAACATGAAGGCGTGCGTAACGCCGTATTCTTCTTCGAGCCAGATACGGAATTTGCGCCAGTCCATCTTCCAGCCGATTTTCTGAACGCCAAGGTTCAGGTTCTGGCTGTCGATGAATGCGTAATTATTTGCTGTTTTTGGTTTTTTGGTTGTGCGGTTAGTGCGGCCTAGTCTGTTCATCTTAGTATCATACCACTTGTGCTTTGGTTAAGCCGGTATAAACGCTTACTATAGTTCCGTTCAAACCTATAAAGTTCACTTGCGGCTATGGCGGCAGCCGGCGCATAGACGCAAACAACCAATCCTGGCCAGGATTGCAGCCAGCTGAGCACTCTTCCCATATTCGGCAGCACCGCTACAACCTGGCCCACCAGAAGCGAGTCGCGCACGGGAGGGTCTGCTGTGGATAACCGGTCGCCTTTAGTCTGGAACCTGCCCGTTTTTGGAGATATACCGACCACGCGGTGGGTAATGAGTTCATTCGGATTCCGGGTGCTTTTGTACGATACTACCACGCCGACACGCGGTTCCCCGCTGGCCCGATGCATAATAAGCGCGTCGCCCGGGCGGAACGTGGGGCGCATACTACCCGTCTGCACGTCCAGAAGCCGCAGGTGAAACGTCGCCTGTGCAATCAGCCAACTGATGGCGGCCAACGCAAGCGCTCCTCCGACCAGTTGTAGCCAGAGCCAGATTGCTCGAATGACGCGCATACGTTACTGGGGTGAACCGCTGAATGACAGATTGAGGTTGCTGATAGTCGCCCCATTGCCCGATACGGCGTCGGCGGCCATAGAAACCTGCACGTGATAGGTGGCTATGGAACCAATGGCAAGCGAACTGTTGGCAATAGGAACAGTACCGGCCAGCAAGCTGCTAAGCGTAAGCGCTTGCGTCACGCTGCCGGTGCCAGAAGGTGTCAGCAACACAGACACCTTGCTCAGATCTACCGTACCGGTAATTGATGGCGGCGCGGGCACTGTGAGTGACAGATTGAGCGCAGCGGTGCCAACATTCCTCACGTACACCACGTATGAATTGTCCGCAGGCTGGGCTGCCCCGCCAGGCACTAAACCGCTGAAGGTAAAACCGGGCATGCTATCGCTGAATGTTACTTCGTCTTTGCTGATTTGCAGCGCAGCCGTAGCTGTTTGAATGGTGTTGCCGGTGAGCGCGTTACCATTGCTTTGGATGGCGGCAAATGTCACCAAGGTAGTGGCAATACCAACGGCACTTAAGATCCCAATGGCCCGTGCCAAGGGTAATAGCTTCCAGATTTTTCGTTTGTTTCGCATGGACGGCCTCTGTCTCCTCAAACTTAAGATTTGCTGAAATAGTGCCACAGCCAAACGAGAGAGTCAATAGTTTTTGTATAAATTTTTTATTTTGTCAAATAGCTTATGCTTTTGCGAGAATAATTTCGAGGAGTTCCGGACCGTATTTGTCGAGCTTGTTTTGGCCAAAGCCTTTTACACCCAGGAGTGCCTGCGCGGTTTGGGGTTTGCGACGCGCCAGTTCTTCGAGCAAGGTGTTATGGGCAATGATAAACGCCGAAACCTTGTCCTCGCGGGCGCGGTCGATCCGCCATTGTTTCAATCGCATGAACAGGTCTGGATCGTAAGGCGCAGGTACGTTGATTTCGCCTTTTACCGGTTCCGGCTCCGGTTCGGCATCTTCGGTAATATTGGCAAGCGCTTCGGATGCTTCGCGTATCGCCGCATCGAATTCAAAAATAGCCGGATGCAACTGCAACGCCATTTGGTTGATGCCAGTCAGGTACACCCCATCCATGCTGCGCACACGGCTCAGCGCTACATAGCCCATGCCCGGCGTAAAGCTGCGGCTCAGATCGATTTCGGCAGCGTCAAGGCTCATGCCCTGACTCTTATGGATAGTGATCGCCCAAGCCAAACGTAGTGGCAATTGCGCTACTTCGGCGCGGGTTCTGCCGTCTTCTTCCAGCTTCCAGCTGTGGCGTTCGACCTTTATCTCGCGGCCGTTTGGCAGCGCGACTATCGGCAGATTATCCGAAAAATCTATCACCCTGCCCCGCGTGCCGTTCACGTAGCCAGCCGCAAAATTGTTAGCCACGAACATCACTTCAGCCCCGGGCTTAAGCTCTAGCTGCTCGGGTGCCAGCACGCTTTTGACCAGGCTTTCGATTTTGGGCTTCTGGCCGGTGGTTTGCATTTCGTACAGTTTGCCATCACGGTCGATTTCCTTCAGATGGCGCTGGTTGATACTATCGACATCCATGTTGTGGCTGTACAAACGCGTAACGACCAGGTCGCCGGGACGCTGTTCTTTCAGCCGTTCCTGCAGGGCGGATTCGTGCAGCTCGTTTACATCGCCGCGCCGCATGGCCTCCAGCAAATCGAGGAGCGCATCGTTGGCGCCCACCCGGTGCTGTTCAGTTATGTAGCAGATTTTGGGGTTAAGTTCTTGCCAAGCGGTGCTCAAGTGGGCAAAATCCACCGCGCTGCTGCCACGGGATATCGGCGGCAGCTGGAATAAATCACCCACCAAGATAACCTGTAAGCCGCCGAACGGCTTGTCGTTTTTGCGGAGCAATTTGGCGACGTCGTTTACCATATTCAGCCGCTGACCGTGCAGCATACTCACCTCGTCTATTACCAGCACATCGGCCGCGTTGTAGCGTTTAATAAGCCGGTCCATGGACTGCAATCGTTCGCGGTCCCACTCGGTTAGGAAATCTTTTATGCCTAGCCCGCTCCAACTGTGGATAGTCGTACCGCCAATGTGGGTAGCAGCGATGCCGGTGCTGGCTGTAACCGCCACATTCTTCCCCGACCGCGTCGCGCGGCGGATGAATTCGTTCAGCACATACGTTTTGCCGGCACCCGGCGCGCCGGTCAAAAAAACCGGCTGCCCCTCTAACATTACCCGTAGCGCCTGCGCCTGTCTCATAATCTAGTTAGTATAGCAGCCATACGGGCGCTTCCCTGCTGTAGTTTTCAGAACAAGCCTACGCACCGGCGGGAATGTCAGCTAGCGAGTCGTCGTCTTTGTCGGGCTTGAGCAGGCGCTTTTTGATAATTTCGTAGCGCTCACCCGTTACCGGTGATTCCATGTAGTCATCGTTCATCAGGTTGATGAACTTGGCGATGTCTTTGTCATCCATGATGATGATTGCGCCGCTGTCGTCGGGCATCAGGTTCAGATCCATGTCTTCGGATTGGGTCAGGATCTGCTCCTGCGTCACTTTGCCTACCTCCAGCTTCTGCAGCTTCTTGACCAGCGCCTTTTTGTCCTTCACCAGGTTCTGTATGCCCAAACCTTCGGCAAAACTCAAGCGGTACATTTCCTCTATTTCGCGGATCTTGCTTTCGGCAATCGCCTGTTCTTTGGCGTCGTAGCCGAACAGGCTCTTAAGCTTGGATTGACTAAACACGTACAAATCCTGGTCCAGCACCAGTAGCTGCGGCTCGCTCGGCAAACGCAGTGCGGCGTCGGCATCGAACGGGATAAACTTATCGCCGCGCAGCATCCAGCCGGTCTGGCCCTTCATGACCTGGCTCTTGGGCAGGACTTTAGCCACGTAGAATGGCTGCTTCATTTCGGGGTGCGTCACCCGCGCCAGCACGCCCTTCATGTGGTTTATATCGTGCTCACTTTCCTTGAATAGCACAATTTCGTGCTCTTGGGTTTTGAGCCAGCCCAGCGTTTCGCGCAGTTTATCTACCCGGTGCACCTGCGTACGCTGCAACACGTTTTCCTCGGCCTCGGCCGCCTCGAATCCGCGGACTATCAGGCCTTTGTCTATGCCTTCCAGGATATATTCCAACATTTCGTCGATAAAAATCGGCTCCAGCTGCTTTTTGAGCCCCTCTGCCAGATTAGTCTTATACAGCACGTAGTTCTTGCTTATAAAAAACAGCTCAACCTTCAGCTCGTCCTTGTACTGCACCAGGTTATTCGCCCAGGCAAATACATCGGTCTCTACATAGTCATCAGGTCTATAGCCGTCATCGGGGACGATGTCGCCGGCAGAGGCCGGGTCGGGGATCTTTGCAACGGGCGGTACCTCCGGAACGGGAGTCGCAGCCACTGCTTCCGAGGCTACAGCATCGGCAGATTCGGCCGTAATTTCTTCGCTGTTTGTTGTAGCATCTGTATCCATAATTTGTTCAATTTCCAAAATTAGTTTTATAATTTGCGTCCTGGTCACATCCGTAAGTTGTGACGATTTGTCGCTTTGGCGGCAAATGGCGAGCAAAGCTCGACTGCGCAAATTTCCAATGTTTTGGGCATATGTCTAAAGCATTGGGAACATGCTTTGCTATTTTAGCGCACCACAAGCAGCATATCTGCTGTAAAGTTTACCAAACTACTCCGGTTTTGGCAGCGTAATTCCCGCCTCTTTGGCAAAAGCCTTCAGTTCGGCATACACGGCCCGCACGCGGCCCTGCACGTATGGCCGGAAATCGGCCCGGCCCGGCTCCTGGGCAATTTTTACCAAGCCCTTGAGCTGCCAGACCTCCGCGTTCAATTTATCCAGTTTGCGCTCCAGCGCCTCCATATCCCTGTCGTCAGCAGCCATGTCAGGTCATCCTCACCCCGACCGTACGCGCCAGCAGCAGTACATCGTCGTGCGTGTGGGTTACCAATTTCTCGAGCGCCAGCGGGGCAAGCTTGCCCTTGGGCTGCTTTTGCAGTTTGGCGACCATATTGTAGAGTTCCCTGACATCGCTCTCGACATTTTGAACGCGCCCCTGCAAATCGTGCAGGCTGATTTTAACCTGCCGCATATCCTCTTTCAGGGTGCGGACGTCTTCTTTCAGAGTGCGGACGTCTTCTTTTAAACCGCTCACATCCTCTTTCAGGGTGCGGACGTCTTCTTTCACTTCGGCCATGTCGGCTTCCAGCGCATCAAACCGCTTGTCGTGCTCGTCAAACCGCGGCAGCACCAGCGCTTCAATGGCACCGATGACGATGTCGCGGACTTCGGTAGCAGTGACTGCATTGTTAGCCATATGCCTATTGTAGCGCCCGCAGCCAGCTTTGTCCGCTGTAAAATTCGCTACCTAGACGTGCAGGCGCCGGCCATATAAAGGAGCTGCGAAGTTCGGCTGCCACCACGATGAAGGCCGTTTTCATAGCCGGACGCCCTGACGGGCTTTGTTAGCCCATTCGTCGGCCAGTTCGTTACCTTTATCGCCCACGTGGCCACGCACCCATGTTAGCGTCGCCCGGCTGGATTTGTACAGCGGATAGACTGCCTGCACGATATCGAGGTTTTTTATAGGGCCACCAGATTTTTTCCAACCTTTAGCTTCCCAGCCCGGCGCCCATTTGGTAATCACATTAATCCAGAATTCACTATCGGTGTATATGGTACATGGCTCGCCGGCGGAGTGTTTGAGCGCCGCCATGATGGCGAAACCCTCCATGCGAATGTTGGTAGTATGGCGTGCGCTGACACCCGAACCTTCCGGTTCAGACCCGAGCACCACTGGTTTGTCATCGTGTATAACAGAAAACCCGCCCGGGCCGGGGTTCGGGCTGGCGCTGCCATCAGTGTAATAAATAATCATCCTCCTAGTCTAGCACGTAGAATGGATACTATTTTGGATACCATGCCGGCCTGCTATTTGGCACGACCATACAACCGGGAGACCTTTTACCGGGCTGTGTGCGAACCAGGATTGTTTGGAACGATTATCCAGAGTATGACGTACGGTACAAGCCCAGGCAGACCCCCGGGAAGCAGCAGAATAACTGCGATGATGCGTATGATGACCGGGTCGATATTGAAATATTCCGCTATTCCGCCGCATACGCCAGCGATCATTCTGTCTTTCGTAGAACGGTACAGTCGTTTTGTCATAGTTCTATGATACTACGGTCTTCGTCCTTGCACGGATAATAATTAGAGCTGACAGAAGCGCATTAACCACCACTAAATACACCGCATACGGCATGCTGATCCAGTTGTAATCAGTGAGTGCACCGAGCGCAAAAACACTACCCAGGCAAGACAGCCCGTACGTTAGCCATGTCTCTTCACCGGGCTCCAACCAGGCGTGACGAAACGTCGGCAATGCGCCAATAAAATCTATGGTCACGGCCGCTACTACGCCAATAGCCGGAGAATTACATATTTGCCAGAGTATTATTCCCACGACAGCCGCAAGCTGACAACCTATATCAAACCAGGTGTATTTTACATATCCATGACGCAAGCCAAGCATCACTACCGACAGCGTTTCGAGCATTGCCGATCCCGTAAAGATTGCCGTTACATATTCGTGCCCGCTAATCTCTGCGGCAGTAGCGATGCCAGTAAGTAGCGTCCACGTAATCCCACGAGACCAAATTCGGCTTTGTAGTCCCCCGCAATATATCGCGCAGATACGGTACCACTCCAACCACCGTAGTCACGGTCGCCAAAATTAGAAGTATCGTTTTCATGCAAAGCTAATTATAGCATTTGATAGTGCCAGCCCGGCTGCCAGGCCCACGGCGCAGACACGACTTCGGCGATAGGCTTGCCCAACACCGAGTGCTCCAGGCCATACTGCGTCGCGCGGTGGCCGATTATCATCACCCGCTTCCCTGCATAGTTTTCCCGGATTTCGTCCAAAATTGACTGCATGCGTATGCATGCTTGTTCGTAGCTTTCACCGCCAGGAAATGGATCGGTGATGCGTTTTGGCTTTTCGGCATCAACCAGTTTTTTGTCGGCCTGCGTCATGTCACCATAATCACACTCACGCAGGCGCACATCGTGGATAATGGGGAATTTGCCGCCAAACGCCAGGTGCGCCGTCAGGTACGAACGCTGCAAATCCGAACAGAAGATCGCATCGAATGTCTGGCCTTTGTAGCGCTCACCCAGTTCCCTCGCCTGCTGTTCGCCCAGTTCGGAAAGTTCTATGTCGTTCCAGCCGGATGCTAAATGCGCTTCGTTATCCAGGCTGGTTGCATGTGGTTCAAAGATTATATCTACCATATGTTTGACCTACTCTCTAGCCTGGTTAATTTTGTTCGAGCAGCGCCACCACGTTTCGCTTGATAGCATCACGCGCTTCACGAGTCGCATCCAACCCGGAAAATCGTGGATCCGGCACTTCCCAGTAGACTGCATTTTCGGCCTTTTCCAGCCAACCGGGGATGGTGTCTGGTTCCGCCATCACCACCACTTTGTCATAACCTGCCAGCTGCTCTTCCCTGATCTGCGTGCGCTTTTTGCGTGATACATCCAACCCCAAATCATCCATAGCAGTCAGTACATCCCGCGCACCTGGGGATTCTTTGGCGCGTTCGGCCAGCGTCTGGCCCTCGGCATCACCTACCTTCGTACCCGCCGAATCGGCATGGCCTTCGGCGGCCAGTGAGTTATATAGTGCGGCCGCCATTTGGCTGCGGCCCACGTTCTGCGTACACACAAACAATATGTTCATGGTTTTAGTATACCCTACAAATTTGGCTCGATGACCTTCCACACCTGCGGCAGTTCAGTAAAATGACTACCCAAATGGTGGCCGTTCGGGACTATCATCAGCGGCGCCTTTAGCTTGGTGGCTAGCGTAACTGCCTGCTCGACCGGGCAATACGGGTCATCGCTGCCATGCAGGAATGCCAGTTTATCGGCCTTGCTGCGTATGCGGCGGAATTTAAAGCCGTGCCGCGGGAACAGATGCGCAAAAGTATCCGTTTCGGTCCAACCTTTTGGCAAGCCGCCGGCCCAGGCACCCACTACTACGCCTAGTTTTATCTTCGGGCAGCGACCATCCATCAGCAGGTTCAGTACTTCCACCGCCCCGCTACTGTGGCCAATGACTATGTTGCCGGTAAAATCATGCCCGCTGCCGAACAGGAAATCTGCATACGTGTCGCGATTGGGCTTGTCACAATCCGGCAGCTGCGGGACCCACACGTTGTAACCGGCTGCCTCCAGCTTGACCTTTAGCCACGGGAACCAGTTGTCCTGTGGCGTCGCATCTGTTCCGTGTAAGATCACTGCTTGTTTCATATAACCATCCTACACTAAAAAGGCGGTTCATCGTCTACTGGCATTTTGAAATATTCACTAAATGCACTTGATTAGCGCAACTGAGCAGAAAGGCCGGAAATCGAAACACGGATTTGTTCAGTGGTGTCGCGGTGGCGGACGGTTACCGTGTCTTTGGCGTCGCCCTCCAGGGTGTCGAAATCGATGGTTACGCAGTATGGCACACCGATTTCGTCCATTTTGCGGTAGTTTTTACCGATGTTGCCAGTATCTACCCACAGGACTGCGCCGAACTCTTTTTTGAGCATCGCGTAGACTTCGCGGGCTTTTACCACGAGTTCCGGTTTGTTTTTTACCAGCGGCAATACGGCAACTTTTACCGGCGCTAGATGTGCAGGCAGTTTGAGGAAAATGCGCTTTTCGCCGTTCACTTCGTCTTCGCAGTATGCGTTCGATAACACAGCCATGACATGGCGGTCCAGGCCAAATGTCGGCTCGATAACATGTGGCAAAAATGGTGCGCTACCGTCTTTCGGACGATATTCAAGGTTCTTGCCGGATTTATCCTGGTGGCTCTTCAGGTCGAAGTCGGTGCGATACGCCAAACCTGCCAGCTCCTGAAAACCAAGCGACGGAAAATCGTAGAAACAGTCCATGGTGCGCTTGCTATAGTGGGCGCGGTCAGCTTCGGGCACTTCATGCTCTTTGATTCTGGCCGGGTCTAAGCCTAAACGGTTGAACCACTCATGCTGCATGGTGCGCCAATCTTCAAAAATGCGCTCCCAATCGTTCGGATGGATGAAATATTCCAGTTCCATAATTTCCAGCTCGCGCAAACGGAAAATGAAATTCCCCGGGCTGATTTCGTTACGAAAACTGCGGCCAATCTGCGCCAGGCCAAACGGTAGGTCTGGGTAGAAGCTATCGACAACATTTTTGAAGTTCGTAAACATACCCTGCGCGGTTTCCGGCCGCAGATACGCCACCGATTCGTCGTCGTCCACCGGACCGACATGCGTTTTGAACATCATATTGAACTGCGCTGGCGCACCCAGCTCGTTACCATCAGGGCTTTTAATGCCGCGATCTTTAATGACCTGCGCCATTTCTTCCAGTGTCATGGCGTCCACATCTTCTACGCCCTGGTCTTCCAATAAATGATCCAGACGATACCGTTTCTTGGTCTTGACATCCTCGATAAGTGGATCGTTAAAGGTGTCGACATGGCCGCTTGCCACCCAGACCTTGGGGTTCATGATAATGGTGCTATCAATGCCGTACATGTCTTCGCGGTCATCTACAAACGTTTTCCACCACAGATTGGTGATGTTGCGCTTAAGGGCGATACCGAGCGGACCGTAATCATATGTTCCGGCCAGGCCACCGTAAATTTCTGAACCGGGGTAAATAAAACCACGGCGTTTAGCTAGCGAAACAATATCTTCCAGTTTTACGTCACTCATAATTACCGGCTATTATATCAGAAGAACGGAGGAAAACTGAGCTTGCTCAGGCTTTCCGAGTACTGAAAGATATATCCGAAGGATATAGCGGAGGTACGGAGGAGAACTGAGCTTGCCTAGCTGGATTATAGGTATAAAACAAGGCCAGCGTTTGCCGGGTTTAGTCTTCGTCCGCCTCGACGTACGTCAGAACGCCGTCCTCGTCTATCTCGATTTCAACCATCTTGACAACTACTATATCAGATTTGTGACTTTATTACCATTTTATACTAAACTGTCAAATATGTATGGCTCCCGCCTGGGTCAATCATACCGCCACTTAGTGGCTACTTTGCTGCGCCAAAAACGCAACAAGCTGTTTGCTTTGCCCTACCAGCTCGGCCAACCCGCCAACCTTACCCAGCACCGCCGGCAGATTACCGTTGAACACCAACCGCAAGAATTTGATGTCATCCACGCCAAATGCGCCCTCCGGACGAGCCATGAACGCACTGTCGTCAAAGCTGAATTCATACATTTTATCTGCCACAAGCTTCGTGCCATCGGGTTCGGTCTGCAGGTTGGGAGTGTGGCCACCTAGCCGCAGCAGCTGGGCGCTAAACCATAGACGAATCAGATCCAGCAAAATAGTGCTGTCGTTTAGCGCCGCGAATGCTTGCTCCAGCAAGTGGAAGTAATCCGGCTCCGGCTCGTCCTCGGTAGCTTTATTGAGCTGTTTTATTAGATCATACCCCAGCATGGTCCGGTCCAAATCCTGCACGATATGGCCGTAATGCGTCACCAACCGGCTGGAAACCAGTGTGCCGATATCTCCTCTGCCACGTATATACGTAAGATTCGTAACGCTAAACAGTTCTATACCGCCAGCCAGTTTACTTTTTACCCGGCGCACGCCTTTGGCGATGAGCCGGAGCTTACCGGTATCTGGCGTGATGAGCGTGATGATGCGATCGGCCTCGCCATAATCAACCCGGGTCAGTACTATGCCGGTTGTAACATGTTGCGGCTTCATGATGCCGCCGGCTTAGCCGCAGCTACGACTGCGCATAGGTTTTGCAGGCTCGTTTCTGGTTTGTAGAGTGTGCAAACGACACCCAGTTCTTTGGTAAGCGTAACTGCCCGGGCCAGCTCGTATGGCGGCACAAAACTATGTACCATTACCGGCACTTCAAGCCATTCATGGTAACTCCGGAATTCGTATAAAAACTCCACGCCGTTGTGCCCGGGCAATTGTAGTTCCAGCACTACCACATCGGGCGTTTGTTCGTCGGCCAAGTGCACCGCACCCTGCGCAGACACCGCATGTGCCACCGTGTGACCGTTACGCTGCAAGGCCTGCACGTATACATCAGCCTGCAGTTTATCTGGTTCTATAAGTAACACGTGCATAACAAATCCTAGGACCTATATAAGCTGTAGTTGCTGGCTCGGCTGCAATGTCGTCGCTAGCCCCGTTAAACTTCGGTACCGCGCCACGTGCAAACGGGCCGCCAGCGTGTGCAGCAAACTATCCGCCACAAACACACCGGCTGCCGGGCCGCTCACCAGCCGCTGCAATGGCTGCCTGGCTCGCCCCTGCAAAGCATACGCTCGCCGCAAATTGTCCTTCCCCAGCAGTGCAGAACCCCCGTATAAACCTGCTACCACACCGTACCGGCCACGGTGCGCATTCAGATGTACTGGCGAAGGTTCATCGGACTGAGACTGAGCCAGCACAAAGACCTGTCCCAAACTAACCATTGCGGATTGCAACACCATACGGTCAGCCATAATCGGCTGCATACGCAGCGCTGGGTCAAGCTCCAAACTGACACCATATTGTTTCGCAAAAGGTTCCAGCGCTCCAGCCGTGTCGTACAGCAGCGACGAAACCGTTACCGGTTCCATCTCCAGCGGCGTAATCTTGCCGCTCACCCGCAAGCTCAAAGCATAGCTTTCGACCAGATGAAGCGAGGACTGGGCGATGATTTGGACTAACCGCCAACGTTCTGCGGCAGTTTCAGGATCATCGGCCGCAAGTTCGGCCAATTGCGCAACTTGTAACAGAGGTCTGGACAACTGCTCGGACAGGCTCAAGAACAACCGTTCCTGACTGTTTAACTGTGCCCTGTCCCCAAACTGTTGCATGTATCCGCCCGTTGTTACCCCACTCGTTTACTAATGTTTAGTATACCGAGCAACAGACCGCTTGGCTATGGTGAAAATGACATGTTCGGCAACACGTACGTGTTGAAATCTGCCAGATAGTCGTTTGATTCAGTCCAGATTTCCAGCGTCTTGTCCCGGATCGGTAGGAGTACAATCGTGCCTGATTGTGTCTGGCTACCCTGGAAGATCGCACCGCTTAGTTTCGTACCTACTACACTCGGGACCTTCGGCAAACTATACGGCGTAGCAGTCACGGTGCCTTTGGTAACCTGCGGGCTGTATTGATTTAGCTGGCTATTGTACGAGGAAGAAGACACTTGCACCCGCAAATTGTACGTTTGTCCCGAACCGGTAGACGGTACGTAATCCGGGTGGAAATATGCATCGAGCGGCGTACTTTGGCTGCTCGTATCTATATATGCGCTCCAGGTCTTTGGATACACTATGTGGACACTGCCGTATGCATCCGGCCCCACATATGTCTTGAGCGGATTTTTCGCCGCTTCCGCGTATTGCTTCGCATCATCCGCTTGGACGGCTTTCGTGTTGGCTTCTACTGCAACAGCTGACTTAGCATCGCTGTTATTTTTATAATCCTGCCGGCCCATAAATGCCCACACCGCAAACCCCGCAGCGCCCAAGAACAGCACCGCTAGTACGATAACCGGCACAAGCAGCGCGTCAATGCTCCCCCGCTCCCCCATCGTTTTCTTCATACTGGTAATGGTAACCGAACCCGGCTTTTTTTTCAATCAGCGTATACGTATACTGAACCACATGAAGAAATTTACCCACGATGACGCCGCCAAGCTGGTAGACTGTGCTGTCGAACTAGCAAAAACAACCGCAACCGACGATAAAGGTCCCCAGCCTATGGCGATTTGCTGCATGAAAGCAGGCCAAGGTGTGATGGGCGTACCCACCGCGTATCGCTGCATGGACACGGTTAAAGCCACTAGCGCAACCTACGCCATACACAAGGCTTTTACTGTCCTGCTCTACGATGCAGATACAAAAAAGCACGCCGACCGTATCAAAAATGGTACCTGGAGCGAAGTCGATATGCTCTTGATGCAAAATACTATTCCCCAATTCACCCCATGGGACGGCGGTATCCAGGTAAAGGACGATGCCGGCAACGTAGTGTGTTCGCTTGGCGGCGCGGGACGCACCAGCGAGGGTGATCGGCGTTTAGTAGTGCTCGCGGCCCACAAAATGGGTTATAAAACTAATTTTGACAAAGACGGTAATTCGCCGGAAGCGTAATTAGTATTTGTAGTAGTACACGCCCATCTTTTGAGCGTCGGGTTTGCGGCCCGGTACTTTAAACGCAAAGCTGACCAGCGGCTTCTTTACTTGCTGCATCCGGGCGTCAAGTTTGCCCATAAACCGGTCCAGCAAAAACGTGAACACACCGTCACACTCCGGCCAGTCAACCCGCCAAAAATCACCCCAGATAACACGCACCTGCTTCCGGTATCGCCGTGTCCGCAGCCAGCTCACCACCACCAAAAACGGGTTCAGCTCCACACCCACCACGTTCAAACCAACCCGTGCAGCTAGCACCAACACCTTGCCATCACCACTACCTAGTTCTAGCAATGTCTGCCCCGGCTTCAAATCCAGTAGCTCTAGCGCGGCCAGTGCCTGCTTTTCCAGTGTCGGCACATACGGCGCACCGCGCAGCAGCACACCGCCAAACGCCAGCAGCAGAACAAAAATCGTTATAAACGAATAAATCATGCGCCGGTTTTCTTTAGGCCGTGTGCTTTTTTACCGTGATTTCGGCCTGTTTTAAATAATCTTCCAGCTCACTAACCAGCTTTAGCCCGGCCGCATGGAGCTTTGTCGCATCGGCGATGTCGATATCGGGGTTTTGCAAGTCGGCCACAATCCGTTCCAGCTCTACAGCCTTCGCGTTATAATCAAACGTTATATTTTTTACCATTACCCCTGTTCCTTCCCTGTTATAGTAGCAGTCGCCGAACCATCGCTCAATGTCACTGTTACCGTGTCTCCCACCTTCATCTGCGCCACTTGCCGTACCAGCGTGCCGCCGCTATGTACCAGCGCGTAGCCACGTTGCAGCGCAGCCGTCGGATTGTACGCTTCCAGCAACTGCCTCAGGGCCTGCACACGAAATTGTGCCGCCTGATATGCCAGCCGCAAACCGCGGTTCAGCTCGCTCCGCTGCTGATCCAGCCAATCTTTCCGGTGCGCCACGATCCGTACCAGCGCTTCGTTCAAATCTGTCCGGGTCAATTCCAGCTGCTGTAGCACCACGGTTCTATCGGGGGTGAGCAGCTCCGCTGCGTTGCTCGGCGTGCTTGCTCGCTGGTCAGCGGCCAGCTCGCTCAAACTAATGTCTATTTCGTGGCCAATCGCCACGAGCGTCGGCACACGGCTGGTAGCCACCGCTCGCGTCACCTGCTCGGTACTGAACACTGCCAGGTCATCCACACTGCCGCCGCCACGCGTCAATACCAGCACATCGGGCACCTCCGCCTGGGCATTTGCAGCCGCAATGGCTGCCACAATCTGCGGAACCGCCGGTTCACCCTGCACTTGCACATCGTAATGGTCCACCGCCACGCCGCGCCAACGCGCATTCAGAATCTTCATAAAATCAGCATAGGCTGCCGATTCGCCAGCGGTGATTAGCGCAATCCGCGCCGGTGGATACGGTAAAAATCGTTTGCGTTCCGGGGCGAACAACCCCTCGGCCTGCAACTTTGCAGCCAGCAAATCCGCCGCACGGCGCAGCGCACCCTCGCCCACCGGCGTAATCGTCTGCACATTCACGCTAAACCCGTACAAATTATGCAGCCGTGGGTTGCCGCTAACCCGCACCACCATGCCATCTTCCAGCGGCCCCGGCAACGAATACACCGTACCGAAGAACTTCACGCTGCTGTTTTCGTCCTTCAGATCAAAATACACCCAGCGATTTTTGCTCACCCGAAGGTTGCTCAGTTCGCCCTCAATCGTTATATATGGATACGCGGTCTCCAACGTCTGGTTCAGATACGCCACGAAATCGCTGACACCAAAAATCAGCTGCTCCATACGCCCTACCCTTCCGTCTGAAGGTTAGGCGGTTCTTTCGGCATATGCAGCGCTACGTGGTACAAATAATACCCCGGCGGCAACTGTACCAGCATGTTCACGATCCGGTACATCACCGTCACCGGCAGGCCTACGGCCGATGGTATACCGCTGGCCGCCAGCACTAGCGTCATCAAACCTTCATAGACCCCAATTCCACCCGGCAATATAGAAACCAGCCCCGCAAAGTTCGCCACCGCATACGCGATGATAACTGCACCGAAGTTCACCAAGTGCCCAAACGCTATATACACTATATACACCGCCACCACTTCCCAGAAATTCGCCAGAAACGCCTGCACAAACGGCCATTTCAGCGCCCGCCAATCTTTGCGTACCAGCATGTAGTTATCGTGCAGATCATCGAAAATCGCCCGCGCCCGCTCGATGTTAATTGTCTCGTGATGCTGCGGACGCACCAAGTGGATCAGCTTATTCAGCTGTACGGTGCACCAGGTAAAAAAGCTGGAAATTCGCTGCCGGCTGCCAATGATGAACGCAAACCCGGCTGTGCCTACCACCAGCAGCGTCGTCAAACTCCCCGCCACCAGCAAAATGATGCTGTTCATATGCCCTTCCACTGCCAGGAAAAATATTCCCAGTACGATCAAAACCTCAAAACTCAGGAATAACAGCGCCAGCTTCAGCAGCTGTACCACCGTGGCCTTGGCCCCTGTAATATCCGCACCGCGCATTCTCATGCCAAAATAGCTGATCCCCGTCACGCCGCCGCTCGGAAACACGCTATTCACAAAATTCAGCTCCAGCGACGATTTAAACAGCGGCCAATATTCTAGCTTATTGCCTGTAATTTCAAACAATCCCTTGTACAGACGTGCCTGCGCGTCGTAGTTCAGGTACTCCACCGGAATAATCAGTAGCAGCGCCCACGCATGTACGCGGAAAAGATTGTGAAATGTCTGCGCCAACTGGTTCCAGCTGAACACCACCAGCAGTACCAGCGCGGCCAATGTCAGCACATTCACTGCTACTTTCCAGTTTCGCGCCAGATACGAAGAGAATTTTGACATAGTTTTCATTTTACCGTTTACGCAGCATATTGCATACGATTTTTGCTGAAAAACCCTACTGCTTGTAAAAATTACTATGAAATATCAGGTAAAAATTGTAAAATAGAGCTAATGAGCGCACTGCAAACTATCGTCATCCTTGGCCGCCAGCCGGCACTCGGTCTTGCCGAGCTGGAAAGCTTGTACGGCAGCGCAAATGTCGTGCCCGTTTCAGAGCATGTCGCTGGCCTGGCCATACCTACCGATCAGATCGATTTAAATCGTCTCGGCGGCAGCACCCGTTTAGCTACCATTGTCGCCACCGTCCCCAGCAAACTCTGGAAAGACGCCGAAAAACAGCTCGCCAAAAGCATCGTCGAAATCGCCCGCGAACTGCCCGAGGGCAAGCTCCAACTAGGTTTAAGCACCTTCGGTATCCCCGTCACCCCGGCAAAACTAAACGCCAGCGGCCTAACACTCAAAAAAATCATCCGGAGCAAAACCGGCCGTTCCGTCCGGCTCACCCCTAACCCGGAGCTGGAGCTCAACACCGCTCAGGTGCTTCACAACCACCTTACCGGTCAGACCGGCATCGAAATGCTCATTATCACCACCGCAGACGGCCAGACCATCATCGCCCGCACCACTGCCGTTCAGGACATAGACAGCTACACGCTCCGAGACCGCGGCCGTCCCAAGCGCGACGCCCGCGTCGGTATGCTCCCGCCCAAACTCGCCCAGATCCTCATCAACCTCGCCACCGGCCAGAAACGCAGCGGTATGGTGCTCGACCCCTTCTGTGGCACCGGCGTTGCCCTGCAAGAAGCGCTGTTGATGGGTTACGACGCCTACGGTACCGACATAGAACCGCGCATGATTGATTTCACCGGCGAAAACCTGGACTGGCTTGATAGCCAATTTGGACTTGGCGACGTGCAGATGCGCATCGAACCCGGAGACGCCACCAGCCACCAGTGGGAACCCAAGCCCGACTTTATTGCCGCCGAAACCTACCTGGGCCGCGCTTTTACCGAAAAACCCGCTCCCGCAGTCATAGCACAGACCTCCACCGAAGTTAACCTCATCATCAAAAAGTTTCTAAAAAACATCCACGATCAGCTCGCCCCTGGCACACCGCTCTGCCTAGCCGTCCCAGCCTGGATCATAGCAGGCGGTGGACAAATTTCCTCGAGTACAGTCCGGGATGCTGGACGAGCACCGCAGCGGAGCGTACACGAAGCGTACGTGAGCCGCGGAGCGCAGGCCAGCGCCCGAAATGTGCCGAGGAAATTTGTCCACCTACCCCTTATTGACCAGCTGAGCGAACTGGGGTATAATCGTGTAAGATTTGAGCACGTTCGGGATGAACAGCTTCTCTACTACCGGGAAGACCAGATCGTAGCCCGTGAGCTGCTCGTATTAACAAGAAAATAATGTCGACCTGACACTGTAAAGGCCTTTCGAGGGCGGATGCAGTGCAAGGCGGCAGGCTAGCGCGGAGCGATCCGTACTTCGGTACGGTGAGCGAGCACTAGGACTGCCAACGAAGCAATGCGCCGCTCTTCGACAGGCCGCGCTTAAGGAGATCCTAGATGTCACACGTCAAAGCTGGCGGTACCGCCAAAAATACTCGAGATTCACCCGGCCAGCGCCTTGGTGTTAAGCTATTTGGTGGCCAGGCTGTTACCGTCGGCCAGATCATCGTCCGCCAGGTTGGTATGACCAAGCGCCCTGGCGTCGGCACTACTATGAGCCGCAACTTCACTATCCACGCAGCTCGCGACGGCGTCGTTAAAATGACCAGCCGCAAAGTTCGCACCTTCAGCGGCCGTTCTGTCCGCCGTACCGAAGTCACCGTCGAATAGACAATTAGATACGCAAAAACGCGCATCCATTGATGCGCGTTTTTTATTTAGAACCAGAACCTACTGGTTTTGATCGTCGTGTGGTGGAACGTGCTGCCGATCCTGATCAAACTGCTCGTTCATATCTCGAGCAATTGAATGCAACCCAGCCATAGTTTGTCCTGCAGTGCGAGGTTGATAAGGGCTGCCAAGACCATAGTCTCTCTCCCCGGCGTTATCAACGGTGCCTTGCATATGTAGTAACGCGGTCTCCTGTGCCTCAGCTGCAAATCCGTTGTACTTATCAGCTGCTTTAAAGTCACCAGCTGCCTCAGCCGCCTTGGCATCTCCGCGGAGCAATTTAGCTCGCCTCAAGTTAGAACCGTGGGGAGAAGAGCGGCTTAGTAACTGCTCGGCCGCCTCACGGTTTTTATCATCTTCCCTTCTAGGAGTCACCTTTGCCAGATATTCGGGGTCGGCTTCCAATGCTGCACGTTCAGCAGCCTGTATTTTAGCCCGGGCAGCTTCTTCCTTTGCACGCTTTTTATCTTGCGCCTGCGAATAAGTTCCCGCGATTCCCAGGGTACCTATTCGTTTCAGCGTGTGGACCGCACGTCCTTGGCGTTTTTTTTCCATACTCTTGCGATATCCCTCATTGGCAGAGGCAATGGCATCTTTCGGATCCCGTGCCTTAGCAGCTGCTAGTACAGCAGAAAACTCAGCTGCTCGCTCTGCTGGAGTTTTCAGTGCTTCTGCCCTCAGCTCGGCCAATCTTTTCGGGGTTACTACGTGGGGTTTATTGTGGTTTCTCATTTTTAGGTAAGTCCTTTTTGCATTATTTAGGTATGTAATAATTTAAATATATTAGCATGATAATGCTTTTTAGTCAATAAAGAATGTCCACGTTTAGTGGACATTCTTTCGAGGCTAGGCGTGTATTACGACAGTCCGAGGTGGAACTTTATGCGATCGACTACGTCGGATATGACAACTTGGGATTTCACGAGATAATCGTCCACGCCGAGACCCTGAGCACGTTCTTTGTCAGTTTCCTGGCTGAGCGCGGTAAGCATGATAATCTTGAGATTGGCGGTTTCAGGGGTGTTTCGTAAGATATCGAGCACGTCGAAGCCACTCACTTTAGGCATCATGGCGTCGAGCAATATGAGGTCTGGTTTGTGCTCTTTGGCAGCGGCAAGGGCATCTTCACCATTCGCGACACGCTTTACTTCAAAGCCTTCGCCCTTCAGGCGCATTATGTAAACATTAGCAAGGGCATCGTCATCTTCGACGAGGAGAATTTTTTTACCGTGTGGGTCGTCGCTCATACTGCTTATACTACCCTAGCCCTATTCATTACGCAACCAACAGGTTGGCTGCGCTGAGATACTGTGTTCGTTATCGGGCCAAGATGGCTGCAATCAGCCCGTCGAACATTGGGTGGGCACGGTTTGGCCGGCTTTTGAATTCGGGGTGGTACTGGCTGGCTATCAGGAATGGATGATCAACACCTTCGATAACTTCCACGAGGCCGTTGTCCGGGTTAATACCGGTAGCGCGAATACCCCAACTTTCATAGTCGGGTACATATTTAGCCATGGCTTCGTAGCGGTGACGGTGGCGTTCAATAATGTCTTGCGTACCATACAAACGGGCGGCTAGACTGCCTTCGGTAAAGTGGCAAGCATAGTTACCTAAGCGCAGAGTACCGCCGGTGCTTTCCTTGCCCTTTTGGCCTTCCAGGATGTCTATAACTGCGTGTTCGGTATCAGGGTTAACTTCGGTAGTATTGGCGTCGGTAAGACCACTCAAACGGGCGGCGGCAATGACCATCATGTGCAAACCATAGCACAAGCCCAAATACGGTTTTTTGTGCTGCAAAGCGTACTGAGCAGCAATAATTTTGCCTTCCACGCCTCGGGCGCCGAAGCCGCCAGGGACTACCAGGCCATCGACTGCTTCGAGTGTACCGGAGACTTCTTGCGCCGGCATGCCGGACAACTTTTCGGCATCGATCCATTCGATGTTTACTTGCGCGTCGTTAGCCCAACCGGCCGAACGAAGGGCTTCAAAGACTGACATATAGGTATCGGCATTATCGAGGTATTTAGCAACCACGCCAACAGTTACGGTGTGCGGCTGTTTGGTAGTAGCTTTTTGTACTACGGCACGCCACTCTCTGAGGTGCGGTTTGTCGTGTTTGAGACCTAGGCGGTTACAGATAACATCGGCGATGCCGGTGTCTTCGAGCGTAAGTGGAACCTCGTAAATGCTGGCAGCGTTCGGCAAAAGCGCCACAGCTTCCTCGGGGAGGCCCGAGAACATACTAAGTTTGCGCACCACATCGCCCGGCGCAGCAGACTCGCTGCGTGCCACCAGCACATCCGGCATTATGCCAAAACCGCGCAGTTCACGAACAGCATTCTGCGCCGGCTTGGTTTTTACCTCATGGCTAGCACCAAGATACGGCATATATACCACGTGTGCAAACAGACTGTTTTCACGGCCCACGCTGTTCCCCAGCTCGCGGATGGCCTCTATAAGCGCCAGGCTCTCGTAATCCCCTACGGTGCCGCCAATTTCTACGATATGTACGTCGAACCCATCGGCTGCTTCGATAATTGCTTCCTGAAACGCTTTGGTAACGTGGGGGATATATTGGACAGTTTGGCCGGCATACTTGCCCGAGCGCTCATCTGCAATCACCTTGCTAATGATGCGTCCCGCCATCACGCTGCTGTTCTGGGTCAGTTCCTGATCGATAAAGCGCTCATAGTGGCCGAGGTCAAGATCTGTTTCGGCACCATCGCGGGTTACGAAACATTCACCGTGCTCCCGGGGGTTCAACATGCCAGCATCAACATTCAGGTACGGATCACACTTTTGGAGGTTAACACTGAGTCCACGGGCTTTTAAGAGATTTCCGATTGAGGCGGCCGTTATACCCTTTCCTAGTCCGGAAAGCACACCACCCGTTACAAATACAAACTTGGTGTGTTTGTTCGCCACAATCTGTTTCACCTCTTTTTAATTCCCTTAGATAGTATCGTACACAGGGCAAACATTCAACTAAAAAGGCTGATCGTAACGTTAATCACAACGAGCTTAGGTTTATTTACTCTGGAGATAGGCTTCGGCAGCTTGCAGCTGCGTATCGTTGCCTGCTTTGGCGTCTGCGTCGCTCAGCGCAACTGTTTGGTCCGGCGTGATGCCTTTGTGGTTGATGTTCGTGCCGTTAGGGCTGTACCATTTGGCAATCGTGACCTTTAACTCGCTTCCGTCGCTGAATGGAATCACCTGCTGCACCACGCCCTTGCCATAGCTTTTTTCGCCCATGATCGTGGCGGCATGGTTATCGTGGAGTGCCAGCGCGGTAATTTCGGCAGCAGATGCCGAACCGGCGTTCACCAACACCACAGTAGGCATACCCTGCAATGGATCGGTACCAGTCGCAGCATAGCTGGCAACAACCTCGTTGCCACGTTTCTCCTGCTCTACCGTAGACCCTTTGGGCAGCCACAGGCTTGAGATAGCTTGTGCCGAGTCCACTTCCCCGCCCGGGTTATCGCGCAGATCCAGTACTACTTTCTTGACGCCAGCCTGTTGGAAACTGGTTACCGCTTGCTTAACCAGATCAAACGTATCACTACTAAATTGGCTGATTTGCAGATAGCCAATATTGCCGGCTAGGATTTTTGATGTTGCCGTCGGCACGGTGATGATGTCGCGAGTGATGGTGAAATTGAGCTGCTGCGAGCCGCCCCGCAACACTTGTAACGTGACTTTGCTGCCCTTGGGGCCACGGATTTTATCGACCGCGTCATTTATCGACATACCCGCCGTGCTCTGACCGTTTATAGACACAATGACGTCCTTTGCCAGCAACCCGGCCGCTGCCGCCGGAGAACCATTCAGCGGCGACATGACGACAACATTGCCAGCGGTATCCTGGTCCAGCTGAGCGCCGATACCCGTCAGGCTTATACCTTCGAGCTCGCCGTTGAACGCCTTGGCTTCGGAGGCGGTGAAATATTCGGTGTACGGGTCGTTGGCGGCTTGGGCGAGGCCATGCTTCAAACCGTCCAGGATCTGACTTTGGGTGAGCTTACCATCGTAATTCTGACGCAGTGCATTGTAAATCTGATTCACGCTAGCGTAATCGAGCGTCCGTGGCAGTCCGGTCTGATCGCTAAAATCATTTCGCGGCGTAATGCGCAGACGGCCATCGCCCACCAGCACACCGGCGCCAAACACCACCAGCACACTGGCTACGATGCCGAGCCTATGCAATGTACGTTTTTCGCGCACCTTATCCCACAGCTGTTTTACCCTCATTGCCTACCAGTATACCTCATACTATGGCAGTTTGTGCGCTACAATGTAGATAATGAAGAATAGCCCAAGCGTGCACGAATGTACGGCGAATGAATACGCCGCGGCACTCGCGCAGCTGTCGCACCGCGGTCCGGCCGTATCCTTTTTGCAGGCACCATTTTACGGCGAATGGCAGCTGCGGGATGGGAAAAAAGTGGTGTTTTTTACCGCCACTGACGATAGTAAAACGATCGCCGCAGGCCTGGCAGTAAAATACGACGCGCCGGGCGGCATCAGCTTTTTCTACTGCCCGTACGGGCCAGTGGTACGAGCCTGGACGCCTGAGCTGCTTGCTGCCCTGCGGGACTTTTTCGAACCGATTGCCGAACGAACCGGCGCCACATTTGTACGATTCGATGACGCCGGGCTGTCCAAACAGGTCCCCAGTGCCAAACCAGTAGCCAATCGGCTGGCAGTTACCGCCAGCTTGCAGCCGCGTGCCGAATGGCTGCTCGGCATCACCGAAAGCAAAGATACGTTGTGGATGGCCCTGCACAAACACGCCCGCTACAACGTGCGGCTGGCCGAACGCGCCAGTGCCAAACTTGATTTTTATGAACCCGCAAAAGCCCCGCTGGATGTGTTTTTCGGCCTGATGCAAACCACCGCTGGGCGCGACAGCTTCAGCATCCAAAGCCGCAGTTACTACGAAGCGGTGCTGCAATCAATTCCAGCAGATAGTGGTTTTGTAGCCATTTGCACCATAGACGGCAAACCGGCCGCTGCCGCTTTGTTCGCAACCTACAACAGCATGATGCACTACGTATTTGCTGGTTCCAGCGACAATTTTCGCAAAATCGCTCCGCCCTACTTCGTCATCTGGAACGCCATACTGGAGGCCAAAAAACGTGGTTGGAACATTCTGAACTTCGGTGGCATAAACCACGAGGTAAAAGGCCAGCATCTGGCCGGTGTAACCGGGTTCAAAAAACGCTTTGGCGGCTACGAAGTGACTCACCCGAACCCGGTTGACCTGATTTACAGGCCGTTTAAATACACGCTTTTCAGCCTCTACAAACGCCTCCGTTAGCATGGGTTTGAATTAGCACGCTCCACTGTTATGCTGGGAGCATGTTTAATCATGAACCCCCCGACTATATCTGTCCATTTTGCAAAACCATCGCTGGCTATGAAGACGAATACGCAGCCAAACAGGATATCGTATATCAAAATGATCACGTAACAGCCATGATTGCGCCCAAATGGTGGATTAATAACCCTGGCAATGTATTGATCGTGCCTAACAAGCATTACGAAAACATCTATGACATTCCAGACGACATACTTGGCGAAGTATATAAAGCCGCCAAGAAGATCGCTATCGCCATCCGCAGTACCTATGAAGGCTGTGAAGCAACGTCTACTCGACAGCACAACGAACCCGCTGGCAACCAGGCAGTATGGCATTTGCATGTGCACGTATTCCCTCGTTACGATAACGACGAATTGTACCAAAACCACGACAACAAAAGATTCATAAGCGCAGCCGAGCGCCTCCCTTACGCCGAAAAACTCCGTGCGTTTTTCGCTAACCAAGTGTAGATTACCGTAGGCAGAATCTGGAGTAGGAACTTCAGGTTTGAGCACAGTTTGGGATGAAAAGTGAGTACCGCAATGCAGGCGTACTAGAAGTACGGCGGAATGAGGAACGGAGCTTTTCGCCCAAAATGTGCCAAAGATGAAGTTCCTTAGTTGAAGTATATGTAGGTCAGAGAGCGAGCCATACTCGCCGAAACAGCCATCTCGCTATAGTGACCCTGGTAGTCGTAGTTGTACTGGCTAACCCATAGTGAACCGTCGGGGTTGACGGCTTCGACCCACATAGCGTGGCCGAAGGCACCGACGTTCCAGATAGCGACAGAATCCGCCTTCGGTGTAGAACCAGTTGCAATGCCGGCAGCACGGGCATCTCCCGGCCACTGGATAGCATTACCGCTGCCGCCCCAGTATGGCATGTAGCCATAGGTGCTATAGACTTTCCAGGCGGTGTAGCTGACACATTCGCGGTTGTACATACCCCAGTTGTCGACCATAGTGTCCTGTGCGGCATTATCCCATCTGGCAGGATAACCACCGTGGCCCGGGTCGCCGGCGATCACACCGCCGCCTAGGGCTTTGTTAGCAGCAGCCTGAGCAGCTCGCAACTGCACTATTTGCGCACTGGTAGCTTTAATTTGCGCGTTGTAAGCAGCCTGTTGACTTTCATTGTAATTAAGCAGGCTGGCCTGCTTGGCTTGTGCGCTAGCCAACTGGTTCTGCTGATCGGTCTCTTCGCCCAGCAGCTGGTCAACCTTTGCTTTTTCGGTTTGCAGCTGAGCCTGCAAAGCAGCAATTTTCTTGAGCGTATCCTGGAGTTTGTTCTGCACCGTCGTGCGGTATTCCTGTTTGTCTACGAAATCGCTCAGGCTTTTACTGGTTGCCAGCACTTCGAGCGTGGTCGGTGTGCCATCAACATACATAGACTTCACATCGCTGGCCAGAAAAGCTTTTTCCTGGTCAATTTGATTCTGCGCGTCGGTAATCTGCTGCTGTATACTCGCCTGCTGCGCTTTGTTAGCATCGATGGAACCCTGCAAACCATTTATCTGAGATTGCAGCTGATTGATTGCATCCTGGTAGCTTGCAGCGGTGGCCTGTAAACCGCTAACTACCGAACGGGCACCGGCATTTTGCTGATTGAGTGCGTTGATCTGGCTGTCAAAACTATCGGCCAAAGCCATCTGGCGTAAGCTTGGCAAAAATGTACCGCTTACTAGCACTGCGCTGGATACCGCGAGCAGACCGACGTTAAACTTCGTAGTGATAATTTGAGAGACTTTTGAGCTTTTTTTCATAGTTTTGATTTTGTAAACTACCGAGCTTAGTTTATCACGCTTATGCAATTGTTTCAATCCTTATGTCCCCTCGCCTACCCCTGTTGATTGATACCGTCCCGATACGGTAAAGATGCTGAATAGGTACCCTAGCTTCTCTGTATCCGGGTGGTTTTGTGTTGTAGAAAATTATTTCTTTGACGTTTTGAATTTCAGGTATCGCCGCGTGGCAATTACGGATGATGCAGCGCCTATAAGTATACCAAGTGCAAGCTGCAAGCTCAATAATACCCAATAGTGACTCTCGAAGAATGATTGGCTATAGCTAATATCCAGCAGCCCGAAACTAGTTGCTTGTAAACTGCTGCTGGCCGTTACAAACAAGGCATTTATAAGCAGCACGGAGACCACCGCCGATAATACGCCGTAGATAATGCTCTCGACCACAAACGGACCGCGGATGAAGCTGGTGCTTGCGCCAAGCAAGCGCATAATTTGTAGTTCGTCGCGGCGGTTAAAGATAGCCATCTGAATAGTGTTGAATATGATCAACACCGAAATAAAGGCAAACACCACAACCGCGCCAATGCCAGCCCGGCGCAGGATGTTAGTTGCGTGGGTAATGTTATCGATCGCCTTTTTGCGGTCGCCGTTATATGACGGTGAGCCGCTAGTTTGCAGGCTTTGGTATTTAGCTTTTGTCAGAAACTTGCTGATAGTGCTCACGTCGTTCAGATTGCGAGGAAACACGTGAATGGTCGCAGGAATAGGGTTGCCTGTTTCAAAAACCGCAGATTGTAGCGCAGCGTTATTGCCGTTCTGGCTAATGAAGCTGGCTTGGGCCTGCTGCTTATTCAGGTATTCGACTCGTTTTACATCAGCCTGCTTGCGAATATCAGACACAAAGCTTTGAGCTTGCGCATCGGTAACATTGTCATTCAGGAACACCGAGACATCTACCTGGGAGGCAATCTGATCCACCGTGTGTCCAAACGTAGCATTGGCTATGACCGAAAACAAAATGATAGTAAGCGTAACAATCATAATGGCCATGGCGGCGATTGCCAGCCACGCGTTGCGCATAAAGTTCACCATGCCGGTGCGTACAATGCGTCCAAAAGTGGTAAGTCTGCGTCCCATGTCTAAAATTATTTTACGTTATATTCGGCGTTGGCGCGGTCACTGGCAATTTGACCATGTTTTATAGTGACCACACGACGCTTCAGCTTGTTCACGATCTCCTGATTGTGCGTGGTAAGCAGCACCGTAGTACCATACCGGTTGATTTTCTCGAGTACTTTTATGACGTCCCATGCGTGTTTTGGGTCTAAGTTGCCCGTAGGCTCGTCGGCAATCAAGATTTTTGGCTGGCGCACGATGGCACGAGCTATAGCCACGCGCTGGCGCTCGCCACCGCTCAGTTCCTGCGGCATACGGTCGGCTTTGTCTTTCAGGTTCACGATATCAAGCACTTTCGGCACGGTGTTTTTGATTTCCTTGGTACTCACACCCACAATTTCGAGCGCAAAGGCTACGTTTTCAAATACGGTGCGGTTTGGCAGTAGTTTAAAATCCTGGAATACGGTGCCGATTTTGCGCCGCAAAAGCGGGATATCGCGGTCATGTAGTTTGTCGTAATCTATACCGCCAACGATAATCTTGCCGCTGGTCGGACGCTCTTCACGCGTGAGCAGTTTGAGCAGCGTGGATTTGCCAGCACCACTCTGCCCCACCACAATCACAAACTCCTTGGGCTCTACGTGCAAACTAATGCGATCCAGAGCGGGCCCCAAGTTTTTATTGTAGGTCTTCGTTACCCTGTCCAAAAGAATCATTGCTGGTAGTATACCATGCTTATGGCTACTCAAACACCCCGTTTCGCCCCAAGTGGCGCGGTCAACTATGACATTTTGCTTACTTTTCTCCTAGCGTGTATTCCAGGTATGCAACCACGAATGGCTCCAGGTTACCATCCAGGACACTGTCCGGGTCGCTGGATTCGTGGCGGGTTCGGAGGTCTTTGACCTGCTTGTACGGATGCAGCACATAGCTGCGGATTTGGTTGCCCCAGGCGGCCTGCTCGTTCGGGCCTTTCAAATCGCTGACTTGTTCGGCGTGCTGCTCCAGCTGCAGTTGGGCCAAGCGCGAACGAAGGATCGTCATGGCCGTTTCTTTGTTCTGCAGTTGTGATCGTTCGTTCT
>JAICKY010000014.1 GCA_025927655.1 Candidatus Saccharimonadota bacterium
GTTATGTATACCTAGTCAGGGCTGGCGAAAACCAGTACAAAATCGGTGTCAGCAGGAACGTTGAAAAGCGAGTTGCTGCCCTACAGACCTCTAATATCCATAAGGTTGAGGTGGTTTGTGCCAAGCGAACCACAGAAGACAGCTTTTACGAAAAGGCTTTGCATAAGAAAGTTCGCCAGTTTAGTGGTACGGGTGGCAAGGAGTGGTTTCACCTAACGCCAGAGCAAGCCATAGAGATTGCTATTGAGATAAGTAAGGCACCCGATGTTGATATTGCCGAGAATATCATTCAGGACTTGAAGCGAGAGATTACAAAAGTAGTTGATGGGTACGAACTAAAAATCTCCGAGGAGACCAGGAAGCTTGAAGAAGAACGCAAGCTATTTGAGGACGCCCGCTCTAGCCACCCTAAGTCACCGAAGATTGCACCGCCGACTGCAGCTGAACGTGAGAGCTTGCAGCGTGAAGCCGATGAGCAAGCCTACGCTACTGCTAAGGAACTTGTACTGCAACATCAGCACGCTTCTACGTCATTCCTGCAAAGGCGTATGCGTATAGGTTATGGTAAGGCGGCACGGCTCATTGAACGCTTGGAAGAAGAAGGTGTGGTTAGCCCGCTGGACGGTATACACCGTGAAGTTCTGTAGACAGAGATAGCTCTAACTACTAGCTTCGCTATGTATATATGATTTGAGATGGTACCAAACAAAAGGCACCACGGGCGGGGGGCTATGGCGGTTACCCGTCAGTTTCTCGTGCTGTAATTTGCTAGAAGGTCTGCACAGCGAGAGTACTGGCTGTTCGGAAGTCCGCCTCTATATCCCGCCAAGACGTTTCAGATGCACGATTGTGCAACAAATTAAGTGGTTCTCTAGGTGTGAGAGCCACTTTTTTGTTACTTAAATACCAGTTCGAACCTATATACATCATCAATCGTCGGCGTTCTGTATCATTTGCTATTTGAAACACGTCGCCAATGTTAGTAACGGTGCTAAAGGTTTCCCTCGCTAGTTCTAACCACCTTTCGGCATCAGTATTATTAGCATCGAGCAGTTGATTAGTTCTGGCGAGTGTTTCCAAGTGTATGGCCGCCCGATCTTTATATCGTTCATCGCTCATTACACCGCTTTCTAGTTTTTCATCAAGTATATCGAGAGCCTTTTGCGCTTTCTGCTTGTCTCGCATCCATTACGGCATATGCTGATAAATAGTAGTTTTGTGATATAGTCTATGATATGACAAACTCAGAAGCTAATACTCCAAAACCATACGGCGGGTTTCCTAGTAGGAAAAACCAACTCGCAAATACTGCTTTCCGTGGCATGGAACCTGATGCATCCGTTAAAGAGGTATCTGCACATGATCAAGCGGAAAGGGATATTGAAAATGCTAAGCATTTTGGCTACCCATTAGGTACTCCATCTTTTGAAATTGGACGAGATATCATCGACCGTGGTGACTCACCTAAGCCAGAATAGTTTTGGCTAAAATGGTTCCAAACCTTCAAAGTAACGGCCGCCATGAAATTGACATACTACCACTTTTGTGGTAGTATTTTTTAGTTCTATAAAAACAAACATACTGACAACTCAAATCCAAAATGACCAACTTATATACGCTCTCCGCAGAGTTAAGCGCTGACAAGGCTCTTGACCCGCTGAGCCGCCCAGAGATAGATGCGCCGCCGAATTATGTAAGTGTCTATCATGAAACTCGAGAAGACTTTCTGGCATCTATCGCCCAAACGGGTCTTACTCCGGGAGCCGAAGTTAGCAATATGGGCGGTCCTGTTTCTTCCGCTAATATCTCTTTAGATAGGTACCGACCTTCACACCTAGTCGCCGCAGGCGTTAGTAGGCTTACCAACATCTACGCGTACCCTTACCTAGAGACAGGCCACGGTTTATATGGCGCAGATCGAAGGTTTATACCACAAGATAAGGCATCGCTTCAAAGAGACTTTGAATTACTTAGAGATGATCAATCAGACTACTTACGGAAGCTTGGTGCGGTGACCGTCGACAGTTATATTGCGAAGGTGACAGACCCCCACTACCTAAAGACACTATACCCGGGCGAAGTACTGGAATTGAAGGTCAATCCGGAGACGTGTTATGTTGCGGACCTAGAAAGTTTTACAAATATCCAAGATGGAAAGCGTCGTGGTTGGATTCAGGAGTCAGACATGGAAGCTGAAGCTCAAAAATACTGGAAAGGTGTTATACCACTTAGCGAATTTTTGAAATGGTATAGACTAACAGAGTGGGCCAGCAACGGTAACGATGTTAGGGATGCAGAGAAGTATCGAGATGAGCTTTATACGGCGGGTGATTTTTGCCCACTTGTTGGCGCGCCTCAAGGCTATCCTGATAATATTCGTCTTCCCGAGATACTAATTACAGAGCCAGTGCCGACCGATCACTTGAAACTTCTTCGATAAGATCCATCTGATTCGAGTAGAAATCCCATACCTGTAATACTAGCCCGCCAAGATGCTAATGCTTAAAGCCTTTCGACGATTCGAAAGGCTTTTTGTTATGATTAAGTTATGAATGTGCACATTGCATTGTATAAGTGGAAACCAGATGTCGCCTTGGAAGAAGTCGAGCAAGCACTTGCCGAACTTGAATCTTTAGCTACTAAGGTACCTGGCATAGTCGAGATAAGCACGGCCAAGAATACGTCCAAATACAGCGAGGGATACACCCATGTCATTTTAGTCAGGGGTAATGACCAGGCTGCGATAGATGCATACCGTGCTCACCCGGATCATTCAAAAGTAGCAGATCAGCTCGTTACAATAGAAGAGCATGCTATTGGCGTTGATTTCGAAACAAAATAAACAGTTCCAGACCTGCAGTTTCATGTCTAAATTTTGTAAGCTACTGAAATAATCCCATACCTGCAAATGTACATGAGGTACAGGGTGCGTATCTTGACACTGGGCCGCCCCAGGAGTTATTCCGGATGAGCATATTTCTGACAGAACAAGCTTCAGTTACTAGCTTATCGACATCCGGGGTGCAACTATAGCGGTATTTTGACCGCAAACCGGCTATTTAGGAACGGGCGTTATTTGACGCCGATGTAGATGTGGCTGGGGTGGGCCTTTTGATAGGGCGCGACGTACGTCTGGATTGGCTTGATATTGAATGAAATGTGGGCCGCGGTAAATTTGCCGTCCGTAGTGCTGATAAGTTTGACGATCTCGAGCGTAGTACCGGCCTGTATAACACCGCTCACCTGCCCAACCTGCATGGTTTGCAGCTGGCGCACGACAGCCGGCGGTACATCCGTGCTGGCGGCGGTGATGGCGGTGTCTGCGTACTGGCCGCCGTTGCTTTTAGTAGCTGCATCGTCCGAACTCTGAGCGGCCGCTGTACCAAAATCCGCACCAGCCTGCAGCTGACTCAGTACCGTAGCGGCACGTGCCCGTGTGGTAGTATCCATAACGGCCGCTACTTTTTGCGCGAGCAGCTCTTGCTTGAGTTCGCGCTTCAGGTCGTCGATAGACCAACCGAAGAATTTATTAGTAACGTCAGCTAGCTCCTGGTTGTTCGATTGATTTTGAGCTTGCAGTGCGCTAAGTTCATCATTCAGTTCTGCACTGCTGATAGACACATGATACTTCGACGCCAATTGCTTCACGTATGCCGCCTGGATTACTTCATCCATTGCCTGCGGCTTTCCAAAGGTTTCTAGCTGTCGTTTGCCGCTTTCGCTGTTGAAGTCAACCTGCTGCTGTGTCTGGTAATAATGCTCGTAGCGGCGTAGTTCGAACAGGTAATTCTCGTAAGTAACGAAGTGGCTGCCCGCTCGGGCGACCGGAAGCGGCAAAACCTGCGTGACACGGTACATAAATGCTGATGATGACTGGAACTTATAGAGCGCTAGCCCCGTATAAGCAAAAAAACTAACGAGAGCCACGCACAAAAGTATCGTAGAAACGACGATGATACGGTGTTTGGAGTGCTGAAGCGGGTATTTGTATTTACGCGCGCCCTTCAGTACGTCTTCGCGGTGTTCAGCGACCGTTTCGTTAGTAATACGCGGGATATTTTCGAATGCCTCCTGGATGCGCTCTTCGCCCTTTACGCGCTTAAAACGCTTCGGCACCGGCGGGAGAACTTTTCGCAAGCTTTCGGCTGGGTTTAATTTGGTCGATGATTTTTTCATAGAGTTTATCTTTGCGGCGCGGGAGCATCAGACACCTGGACACCTTCTTCCCGCAATATCTCCAGCATTTTTTTCTGGATGTGCTGCGGATGGTGCAAATAATGTATGATCAAATCTCCGACAAACGTCTGCATCATTATTGTACCAAATCCGAGCAGCGTTTCCTGCAATCCGGAAATTTCGTAATTTACCATCTGGATCTGGCTTAAGCCCATATCAACGACACTGCGGTGGAAGAAACCTTTTTGGGTGATTTGGATAAACCGCTGGTCGCTTACGATGAATACACTGTAATACCAGCTCATCCAGCTTGGGAAAAACAGCAGGCCGGCGATACTGATGCTTGCAACAAAACTAAGATAGAAAAATGTGAGCGTCGGTGGGTTGTTGGGATGCACGTATGTGAGGATAAGCGTGTACAGCGGACCGACCAGCAGGCCCAGCGACCCGAATACAAGACCCTTGCGCATTACGATGGGGTGCTTGCGAAATACATATAGTACCTCTTCGTTATCGAACTGGTCGGGGAAATATTTAGGCGCACCCGAGGTCGTAACCTTGGCTGATTTTTCTTTTGCCATATGCGTATTGTATCAGATGCAGTTGGATGTGTGGGCTACGGCAAGTGGTGCCCCCGCCAGGATTCGAACCTAGAGCTTCTCCTTAGGACGGAGTTATTTTATCCATTGAACTACGGGGGCGACGGAGGAAATGTACCATATTCGTGCTTGCATGAATATGGTACATTTCCGAGGAGCTCACGATTTGCGAAGCAAATCTGAGGGGCGAGTCGGATGACAGCCTTGTGCTCCGCACATATTTTGAAAGGACTCATTTCAACGATTGAACACAAAATGTATTCAATTCTGTATCTGTAAAACTATTTATTTACGTTCAAAATCTTCGTACAAGTGCATGTATTCTGACTTGTCATAATCGAACAATTCTTTGTTTTCGAAGAAGATTGAAACCTCTCGCTCGCCATTGGCTTTTGAGTCAGAGGCGTGAATAAGGTTGCGCCCTACTCCGATTGCCAAGTCTCCGCGAATGCTGCCCGGGGCTGCTTGTCGTGGGTTGGTCGCACCCACAATTGTGCGCACGGAATCGATACATTCAAACCCTTCCCATGCCATGAGTACAACCGGAGAGCTCTTCATGAATTGTTCAAGGCCCGTGTAGAAGCTCTTTTCTACGTGCTCGGCATAGTGAGTCCTGAGAACCGTCTCGTCCAGGCCCGACATCTTCATGCCGATAAGCTTTAGGCCCTTGCTTTCCAGACGCTTGATAATTTCGCCGACAAGTCCGCGTTGGACCGCATCTGGTTTTGCAATAATGAGTGTTCGTTCCATGTGGTTTCCTTGTTTACTTTTGCACATTGTAACAGATAGCAGATCACCTTTCCACTCTAGTAACCATGTCGCACAATGCGCTACAATACAACCATATGCGTTTTAACAAAGCAAAGACTGACTTTTTGGAATATTTGGAAATCGAGCAGAACCGCTCGCAGAAAACTATTGCCAATTACGACCATTACCTGACCCGGCTGAGCGACTACGCCGGCGATATTACGGTGGCTGATATTGACGCCGAGCTGATCCGCAAATGGCGGCTATGGCTCAACCGGCTGGGCACCAATACCAGCGACGAGCTAGGAGCAACCACGCTCAATTATCATTTGATTGCACTGCGTAGTTTTCTAAAATTCTGCGGCAAACGTGATGTCCCCGCCCTGGCGCCGACTAAGGTCGAGCTGGGCCGCACCAAGCGCAAGCAAGTCACCTTCCTGAACGAAGACGAACTGGAACGGATTTTTGGCTGTCCGGACGTGACAAAACTTGCCGGTATGCGCGACCGGGCTATATTGGAGCTGCTGTTTAGCTCGGGCCTGCGCGTAAGTGAGCTAGTGGGACTGGACCGTGACCACATTAACCTGAAGCGACGCGAATTCATGGTGCGCGGCAAAGGCCAAAAGGACCGGCCAATATTTATTAGCGCCGAGGCGGCCGATTGGCTGCAAAGATACTTGGATGCCCGCAAAGACAACACCAAGCCGCTGTTTATACGGTTTGCTGGCAATAAAAAGGTTGATCTTTCGGGTAATTACCACCGGCTGACCGCTCGAAGCGTGCAACGGCTGGTGGCGCAATATGCCCTGCTGGCCGGCATTACCAAACACGTCAGCCCGCACACGCTGCGGCATAGTTTTGCTACAAACCTGCTCATGAATGGCGCCGATTTACGAAGCGTGCAGGCTATGCTCGGCCACAGCAACATTGCAACCACCCAGATATATACGCACGTTACCGACCCGCATCTAAAGAAAATCCACGACGAGTTTCACCACTTGTAGTTATGGCAATCTAGTGGCAATCATCGACCGTGCTAAGGTCTACATTGCCGGTCGGCAAGATGCTGAAGTTTTTACAAATATCGCTGCTGCTGGCCACTGCGTTTGACGGAATGAGCGTGGTACTGCTGGTCAGCGAAACGCGCGCTTGTATGCGCCGCAGTTCATCTTGGTCCTGCCCCGTTACGTCCACCACCGCCTGAGCCCCGTTGAACGTGGCGGCGCCGCTATCAGTTTGGCCGGATATAGTGACGCTGTCGGATTCTTTGTACAGCATAGTTGTGCGGAACCGGTATGAAGTGGTGTTGTCGGGCATGGTAATGGTAACCTTGCAGACACCGCTGGAGCATTTGCCTGAACCGCTAGTGGCATCAACGCCAGAGACTACGTAGCCAGTTGTCGGGCCAAAGGTCACCGTTTTGGTGCCGTCATGGCTGCCGCGCGGGGTCAGAAACAGCGATATTGTGTTGTTGTCCAAGGCAGTATAGCCTGCGGCTGAAGATGACGTTGGATTTTGGAGGATATCCAGTCGGAGTACACCCAGATCACAGTCACTGCTCCAGGTAGCAGACGGCGTAAAACCAGTGTCAGTACCGCCCGCACAAGTTAGATTGGAGCTAGAATTAAGACCTTGAGCGGCCCAGGTAACGGTTACTGTTTTGAGGTTTGCATTAGCGAGCACCGGCATTATGACTGAGTCAGTCTGAGAAACTGGAAACTGCAAGTTTGAGGGCTTTGGGTTAACAAGCACACAGGTATAGCGTACGTTAGCGGCATTTGAGAGCGGCGCTATGCCACCGGGGTTGCCGGATGCCGCAGTCGCACTATAGTCGTTCGCACAAGTAGTTTTGGCGACCAGGTTCGTGGAACCGGTGCTGGTTATGTAACTGGCGATTGTGGTTTTGGTAACATTGATCCCCGATTCAGCCGCATAGAAAGCCTGGGAGCTTAGTTGACGGTCCAACGCTTCTCGAGCATTGCGGCGCGTTACTTCCGAGAAGCCGATGACTATCAGGGTAATGACGAGCATCATAATAAGTGTCACTAAAAATGACACCATACCGCGTTCACCAAATCGTGTTGCCCGCTTACTGCTCATGCTTTTCCCTATTGTATCAGGTGCTGCACACATTTTTCTAACTTCCCGCCAATCGCTGCTGAGCCACGGCCGACAGTGTTGCCACCGAGCAGAATTGCGAGCCGGTTTGAATCTTGCACAGCACCGTGTCGCTATCATCCGCAGCATCTACGATAGCCGTGGAATCGTAGTCTGGGGCACTTTTATCGCAAGCGCCCTGCGTGCCCGTTCCAAGTTCCGAATTACACAGCAGGTCGGCATCACCATATGCAACGCCAAGCGAAACCTGCCATAACCTTTCGGCCGCGTTAGATGCGGTAAGCGACACCGATGTCAGGCGCATATTCACTCCCAACAGCTCTTTACCGCCGGAAAAATCGCTGATCCCACCCGTGTCGCAGTTGGAAGCCTGCGGGTTCGGGAACATATACAAACCCCAGTTTGATGATGAAGGTGTTGCGCCCGTGTACTTTACGCCCAATGTGTACAGGAACATTTCATTGCCGGCGCAGAATACGCCTGATGGTGCGGTGTCGGTTCCAACCGGCGTGCTACTGCCAAACTGTATCGCCTGAGAGATGGTATCTATGGTATTCTGGGCCGCCGTTTGCGTCGCCGAACTGTTAACGCCTTTGTAGTAGCTGCTGGTAAAATGCAGCACGCCCACCGTAATTATCAGCAGTACCATTGAAAATACCACGGTTGCTATCATCAGTTCTACAATCGTAAACCCAGCCTGTTTGGCGGATTTTGTGGTGGATCCGTGGTGACGTGATAGATGTCTCATTAGTTCAGCCTGTAGTACATTGTTACGTTAGCCGTACCTTTGCTGGCCAGGGCGGCCCAGGTAGCTTTTACGGTGTAGACATTCGCGACCGGGCCGCTCACACTAACCGTGTACACCGCCCCGCTGCCCGGCTGACTGAATGTATTGCAATTCGTACTAGCCTGCTCGGAACCGTCATCGCCAAAGCAATCACCCGAGGTGTTGAGGCCGCCCTGCGCGCGCAACGCTTCTATCTGCGCTTCAACCAAGTGCTGCGCTTGTATACGCTCCTGGTTGCCCTGTATGGCCAGCGTGTTTTTATTACTAATGACATATGCTGCTGTTAGGATAAGGCTGACGATAGCTATGGCAATGAGCACCTCTACAATGGTGTCGCCCTCTTGGCGCAGGCCAAGCCTGGCGGAACCGGGATTACTACCTCGTCGGTTTCGCTGGAAAATTTTTAGCATGTCAGACCCGCCTTAATTGCCAATGAAACATGCAGACCGCTATCTATGGTAAACAAACCTGATTGGTTCGTGCTGGGATTCGCCACGCAAATACTGGCGCTACTGGCCGGTTTCAGATTACTGACATACGGCGAGGTCGGACCGCCGATAGCGATACTGGCCTGCGTGGGCGTTTCGTTTGGCACGCTCGTAACCACCCCGTACAGACTAAGCTGCTCAGAACCCGCTTCCAAATTGCCGCCACTGTCGAGAGAAGTTATGTTGCCCGCGCTATCACCTGCCACAAAAGCTACGACGCCCGTAGCGGTTTTTGTGCTCGTAACATTATCTACATAACACATACCGCCCATGCCCACGCCGCAAGCACTGTTCGACGCAGCGATAGTCAGGCCGTCTTCCATAAGACTGGTGGAGGATGCATCGGGCACGGTAGCCTCCGCAGACCCAGTGCCAGGATAGACCGCTCGTGGCTTCGACTGTGCAACAGTTAGAATTGGTATGCCGGACTGGTACTGATTGCCGACGAGCGGCAGCACATCAAGCGTGCTAGCCCCTGAGCCACTGCTGGAAATACCGAATTGCAGCGCCTTGCCCAAGAATATACAACCTCCGTTCGTGCCCTGTTTGCTGCTGGTACTGTTAAACGTTACCGGCCCCGTAGCGTTAGGGACGCAGGTAAACGTGCCCGAGTTCGGGTAAAATCCATTCTCTGTTTCATTAATAATCTGCTGTATCTGCTGTTGCAAGCTGTTGATAGCAGTCGTAAACTGAGTGCGATTCTGCCGCCCATTTATGAACGCCGCGGCCGAGATAAACATCACGCCGGTTACGGCGAGCACTATTAGGACCTCAACAATCGTGAACCCCGTCTGGCGCGAGTCAGGCCCGGCGAAACCAGAAAGGCGCCGTTTTATAACAAACCGAGGGCGGCCCCGCTGCCAGGCAGAGACAGTAAACCCCAAGCGCTGTTCAGCAGCACGAGCAACGCGGATATCGGCCTCTCGGTAGCCACCCTTTTCCATGGGTTTAGTATAGCAGGAAGCATAAGCGAAACACCAGGACTCGCTTACCGGCCTTCCCGCAGCTATCCACAGGGTCTACATCTAGTATTGCACCAAACCCTGGTACCAGTTCACAATCGGCGTGCCGTAGAGCACTACGATAACAGCGGCCAAAAGCAGATACGGCCCGAATGGTATGTGCGCCTTCCAGCCTTTCTTGCCTTTGGCGAGCGTAGGAACACTGGCAAGCGTACCCAAAAGCGAGGCAAAGAAAATAACCAGAAAGGCCCGGAACGGTGTCCCGACTAGCAACCCTAGAACTATGGCAAGCTTTACATCGCCGCCGCCAATCCATGCGCCTTTCGACGCCTGAAACAGCATCCAGAACAGCCCAAATATAATCGCGGCGGCGGCAACTGGTTGCCACATATTTGTTACATCGTGGTTCCAGATAGCCGTCACTGCCACCTGTGCCACCGCTACTGCAATTAATGGGAACACCACCCGGTCCGGCAACAAAAACCAGCGTATATCGTACACCGCAAGCGCCACGAACCCGACCAGAAACACCAGCCACAGCACAAACTGGAACAGCCCTGCATTGTGCAGCGACAGCGGCCACCAAACATACGACAGCGCGAACAATGCGCCCGTTAGTAGTTCGACAGCCGGATACTGCCAGGAGATCGGCTTATGGCAATACCGGCACCTACCCCCGAGAGCCAACCAGCTCACCACGGGCACCAGATCCTTCGCAGCCAGCTCGTGGCCACAATCCGGGCACATAGACCGACCATTCACTATAGACAGATCGTGCCGTCTTTTCGCGGCCTGTACGCCCTTTTTATCCGCCAGCAGTTCCTGTTCGTGTAAACGCCAAACCAACGCGTTCACAAAGCTTCCGAATATAATCCCAAGTAACCCAAGCGCTACGATAATCATTACCGTTATAGTAGCACAATCCTAAAGAGTCTCCTTTTCAAACTGGAGACCCTTTACTATTTCTAGGTTATTCTACGAGAGGTTTAATACCAACCGCTCGCATGCGCAGTATCGAGACAGCCGTTATACGCACCGTTCAAGGTAATTACTCAGATACGCATTGGCTGCTAGTACTACCTTCAGTGTAGTAGTACGCCGCAATTTGATGCTGTTGACCAGCTGTTGGCGTGGCTGTAGCAGAGGTACACGTCGCCCCACCCAATAAAATCAGTTTGTCGGTCCCCACGCTAGTCGGCAGCGTACCGCCGCTCGGAACGTACGATATATTAGCAGTAGCGAAGTAGCCTGTTTTGTAATTAAGCAGGAATGAGCATTGGCCGCCTCCGGTTCCTGCGTCAGAACAAGCCGCAGATGGCAGCCGGCCGCCATTATTACTAATGAATTCATTCAGTGACGAAAGCGTGCTTCTGGCATCCGTTTTGCGTGAGTTGTTGCGCTGGCTGCGCTGCAGGGCTGGCACGGCAAGCAGTACCACTACCATAATCAGACCAGCGATCGCCAGTACTATCAAGACTTCGATTATAGTGAAGCCACTCTGCCTTGAGGCAGAAACATCTTCAGTGCTATCTGATCTACGTTCTTGTCGCTGTTTTAGCATAGTGCAGGCACCCTTTGCACATCATATTGGTATTGCTTATACATACTTAATAGTGACGATAGTTTGAGTAAAAAGCAAGCGCTTCACGCAGGTAGCCCGCAATAAGCCGCTCGTAAAAGAATTAAAGAAAAAGGACCCCGATAATCGGGATCCTTTTAACGCTTGCACCTTTGCCTAGCTAGAAACACACTCTAGCTGACCTGGGCCGCTGGCCTGCTCAACAACATATTGGACGGCTACGTTGCGTGAGTTCGCACCAGTAGTGGTCGCAGCTGCAGTAGCCGAGCTACAGGTGTAGCCAACGTATACGTTGATTTCCTCAACAGTGTTAGTATCCTTAGCCGGCGTAGTACCAGTAGCAGCGACTGTTGCCGTTGGTGTGCCGCCATAGAATACATTAGCTGGTTTGTAGTAACCAAACTTCATGTTACTGGTAGCAGTGTTGACATCCGCTTGTATAGCAGGCGGCGTACCACCATTGTTACCGGTAAAGTCCGCAATAGAGGAAATCAAGTTATTGACGTCTGTCTTGCGAGATTGGTTACGCTGGCTACGCTGTAAAGCTGGAACGGCTAAGAAGACGACAACCATGATTAAACCAGCAATGGCCAGCACGATCAGAACTTCGATGATGGTGAAGCCTTCCGATCTCTGTTTTTGTATTTTTCTCAGCATGTTGCAAGTGCCCCTTTGCGTAGTTAGTTAATGCTTATGCTTGGATATTACGAGTAAACGCCTCAGAAAGCAAGCACTTATCCACAGTCTTACCGATGATACACCCGGCAGCGAGAGAACTGTGGGTTGGGCTTTCAAGAGTTGGTGTAGTGCGGGATGGAAAGCGAGCACCGGAATGGAGTCGTATTAGCAATACGACGGAATGAGGAGCACAGCTTTCCGCCCGCACTGCGCCGGCTATTGAAAGCCCGGTTAACCACCAGTAAAACTGGAGTTGCCAGCCAGACCGTAAATCGGTAATAACACCGCAGCCACAATAACAAACGCTATCACGCCCAGCAGCACCATCATGACCGGTTCGATAATGCTGGATATGTTCGCCACCTCGTTATCCACTTCTTTTTCATAGTAGTCTGCTACCTTGGTCATCATTTGCTCGATAGCACCAGATTGCTCACCAATACGCAGCATATTTGGCACTAGTGGTAAAAAGTTCGGATCGTTTTCCAGGCATTCCGCCAGGCTTTTACCACCCTTCACTTTCTCTACCGCCTTTTGGATAGCACGTTGTATGTGTACATTGTTTACGGCTTCGGAGGTAATATTCAGCATCTGCAACAGCGGCACGCCGCTGGCAACCAGCGTAGAGCCAGTGCGGGCAAACCGGGCCATGTACACCTTCATAAACAAGGGGCCTACCGGCCAGATTCTCATTTTTAGCTTATCGATAACCTCTTTGCCGGGTCCGGTACGCGCCCAACGAGCGGTAAAGAACGCCAGACCGACCACTATAAGCAGCACGACCCACCAAAAACCGATCACAAAATCTGAAAACGCCAGTAATGCACGGGTTATTAGCGGCAACTGTGCGCCCGGCAAACCGCTGTACAGGGTCTTCACCTGCGGCAGCACCTTCACCACCATAAACCCAACGACGCCGCCCATCACGAACAGCACGATTACCGGGTACGTCATGGCACCACGGATTTTGCTGTTCAGGTCGGCTTCCTTTTCCTGCTGGATAGCCAGACGTTCCAACGCGGCATCGAGCGTACCCGAAGTTTCACCGGCCGCTACCAGGCTCGTGTAGATCTGGTTGAACACACGCGGGTGCTTAGCCATCGCTCCGGATAGCGTTCCGCCGCCTTCCACGTCGCCAATAACCTGGGCCAATATTACCCTGAAAGCTTTATTGGTCGTTTGCTGGTTTACGCTACGCAGCGCCTGCAAAAGCGGCAGGCCAGCATTTATAAGCGTGCTCAGCTGTCTGCTAAACAGCACTCTATCTTTAACCGGCACATGATTACCAAACTTGCCCGTAAAGCTATTGGTGCTGCCAGCTAACTTAATATCGGTCGGTACCAAGCCCTGAGTCGTAACAAGTTTGGCCGCTGCCGCCTCACTGTCCGCCTCCACAGTCGACTTGACCTGCTGGCCAGTCGAAGGGTTACGCGCAGTGTACTGGTAGCTAAGCATCTACTAGTCTCTCATCAGCCTGTCGAGTTCGTCTTGATCGACGGCAAAATTACGCGCTTCATCGTAGTTAATGGTTCCGGCGTGTATGAGGCTCACTAGCGTCTTGTCCATGCTCTGCATACCAAATTCCGCACCGGTTTGGATAACGGCGTCGAGCTGGTGGGTTTTGCCTTCGCGAATAATGTTCCGCACTGCCGGCGTAGCAATCAAAATTTCGGCCGCGGCGATACGTCCGCCACCGATGGCAGGAACCAGCCGCTGGCTGGCAATGGCCATCAGGATGTTGCTAAGCTGTGCACGGATTTGCGGCTGCTGGTGCGGCGGGAACACGTCCACCATACGGTCGATAGACTGTGCCGCGCTGTTGGTGTGCAGCGTGGCGAACACCAAGTGGCCCGTTTCGGCAATGGTAATTGCCGACGCAATCGTTTCGAGGTCGCGCATTTCTCCGATCAGCACTACATCCGGGTCTTCGCGGAGCGAGCTTCGAAGTGCAGCCGAGAAAGAGTACGTATCGTAGTGTACTTCACGCTGCACGATCACCGATTTCTTGCTCTTGTGGGTGTATTCGATTGGGTCTTCAATGGTAATAATGTGCTTTGCCTGTTCCACGTTTATTTTGTGGATCAGCGCGGCCAAGCTGGTTGATTTCCCGGAACCGGTTGGGCCGGTTACCAGCACCAGACCTCGTGGGTATTCGGCAAATTTCGACACAATTGCCGGCAAGCCAAGCTGTTCAATCGTCAGAATATCGCCGGGGATAAGCCGCAGCGCAGCCGCCAGGTTACCTCGTTCGTGGAACGCGTTTACACGGAACCGCCCCAGATCGCCAAACGCAAAACTGAAGTCGAATTCTTTGTCTTTCAGCAGTATTTGCTTCTGGTCTTCGTCCAGGATGGCGAAGATGAGCGTTTCTACCGTTTCTTCGGTCAGTACGTCAGCTGCGTTAACGGGCACCAGCGTACCGTCTACACGCAGCATGGGCGGCAAGCCAACCTGCAAATGCAAGTCAGACGCCTTTTTCTTAACAACTTCCTCGAGAAGGATTTCTATGCGTGGTTGACCTTGGCTCATATGTTCACTCCATTCTCTTCATGCACGCCCGCGCCCTGAACATCGAACATCTGCCGCTCTGCCCGTTCTTGATTCCCCGCCATTTTTCGTCCTTCTCTCCTGTATTTTCTGATCATTATACTGTTTGTTCCCTATGCACTGCTGGCAGATGCCACGCGGTTCACTTCCTTGACAGAAGTTAATCCCGCCAGTGCTTTCAGATATCCGTCCTGACGCATGGTAACCATGCCTTCGGCCTGCGCCTGCGCCTGGATGTCTGTGCTGGTAGCGCGTCTCAGGATCAGGTCCTGAATCGATTCGCTGATGTCAAACACCTCGTAGATGCCCATTCGGCCCTTGTAGCCACCAGGTGAATCTGGGCTATCAACGCCCTTGGTTAAAGTATAAGCGCTATCTGTACTTAATGGCAAGCTCTGGTACCCGAGGTCCTTGGCGTATCCGGCGACTTTATCCTTTGAATCCGGCAGCATGGGCCCCAGTGCGGCCTTGATTGCAGCCGTTTCAGCCGCTTCGGATTGATACGTTTCTTTGCTTTTGCCGATTCGCCGTACCAAGCGCTGCCCAATCACCGTATGCACCGTGCTGGCGATCAGGAACGGTTCGATCCCCATGTCCAACAAACGCGGCAGGATGCCGGCGGCGCTGTTGGTGTGCAACGTACTGAACACCAGGTGCCCCGTCAGACTGGCCTGCACGGCCAGTTCGGCAGTCTCTTTATCGCGAATCTCCCCCACCATCACGATGTCGGGGTCCTGGCGCAGAATGGATCGCAAGCCACTCGCAAACGTCAGACCCACATCGGCATTCACCTGGATCTGGTTAATGCCCTCCATCTTGTACTCGACCGGGTCTTCCAGCGTCACGATGTTCACGCCGTCGCTCTTCACTTCCTGGAGCAGCGCATATAGGCTGGTGGACTTACCGGATCCCGTTGGACCGGAAGTCAGAATCATACCGTTGCTGCGCTCCAGGCCGGATCTGATCGACCTGAGTGCGCGGCCGCGGTACCCCATGTCTTCCAGTTTTAGGCTGGTGCCGCTCTTGTCGAGCAAACGAATGACAACCTGTTCCCCCCACACCACCGGACTGATCGAAATACGCAGATCGACATCCTTGCCAGCCACAGTCACCGTAAACTCACCGTCTTGCGGCACGCGGTGTTCGTCAATTTTCAGATTGGATAAAATTTTGATACGAGAAATCAGCGGCGGTTCGGTACTTTTCGGCAGTTTCATCAGTTCGCGCAAAATGCCATCGACACGGCAGCGGATTTTTAGCGCGTCTTTCATGGGTTCGACATGGATATCGCTCGCCCGGTTCTTCACGGCGTATTCCAGTATGGTGTTCAACGCTTTACTAATCGGTGAATCCTGCACAATCGTGCCGATGCTGGCAGCTCTGTCGGCAGCCTTCTGTGCTTCTTTTTCTTCTTGTTTGGTGGTGTCGACCTTTACATCGCCAGCCAGGCCGGTGATTTCGCTCACCACGGCATCGTCAAGCTTGGTCTGATACTGATGGAGCACCTGGCGGACGCCCTCTTCACTGGCGGCGTACACCTTTAGCGGGCGGCCAATGCGGTTGCTCAGATAATCCACCGCCTGGACGTTATCAGCATCCAGCATAGCAACCACCAGGCGATGCTGCATTTCGCCGAGCGGCACAGCCATATAGCGCTCTGCCACGTCTTCGGGCAGCAACGCCAGCACCTTAGCGTCAATCTTGGCATCGGCCAGATTTACATAGGGAACTTTCGTAATGTGGGCCATTGTTTTTGTAAGCTGTTCATTGCTCACCTTGCCGCTGCTTACCAGCAATCCAAACAGTGGCGTTCCCTTGTCCTTAGCCTCAGCCTTCAGCTGCGTCAAATCAGCCCGTGAGATTATTTTATCCTCAACGAGCTTATCTTCTACCTGAGTTTGGGCGGTAGCCGAGAGTACGCTCATATGAACACCTGCCTTACCGTTTAATTGCTGCCGTTAAATGGATCCTGATTGTTGTCGGCGCCGATGGATGAATTTTGTGTCGGGTCAATGCTGCCGGAGTTAAAGTATTTTTTATTTGGCGCGTTAAACGTCGCATTAATCGGGTCGACAACCTCAACCTGCTGCTGGCGATTATCCGGCGTAACAAACAGCTTATTCGACACCAGAAACGATACAGCCGCACTAATAATCGCAATCACAGCAATAAGGGCTATGTCTTTTTGCTTCATTTCACCACCTCTTTTTTGATGTTCAGTGATTTCGCCGGCTGATAGTACGTCTGCGCCGTAACATCCAACGTCAGTTTGTTTTGTCCGCCGGAAATGCTCATCGACTGGATCTGCATCGGCCGGATCGACTTCTCGAATGCGCCGATTACATTTTGGACACCCTGATAATCTCCCTCTACGGCCACGCTAAACGGAATCGCCACTGGCTGCGGGGTCACGCTGCTCACATTGGTACTCTGCGCCACTTCATCATCTGTTCCGGCAATGCTGTCGATTTTGACGTTCTGGTTGCCGAGCAGTGTCTCAAGACTGGTGGTCAGCCCCGGAAAATCATAGCTGCTTGGCAGTGCATCCAGCACAATCTTGGCGTTGTTACCGTCCGTACCGCCCTCGCCATCGGGGTTGCCGCCGAGTACGTTTTGGCTGGTACTGGTAAACGCCTTGTAGGCGGTTTTTAGCTGCCCTGTGGCCGCTATATCGGCCTTTAGCTGGTTCACTGCATCTCGCTTCTTGCTGATAACACGGTTCTGATACGCCGCCTGGCTGATGAGCGTTTTGGTCGCTACCAGCGAAAATATCAATATAAATGCCGCCACGCTAACGTATACGACAATCCGCGCATTGGCTTTATCGATAAGCATTCGTTTTGTCGAAACAACCGCACTAGCAGCCATAGTTAGTTACTCCCCCCAAAGACACTTGATTGATCAGCCTGGGCAGCCTGTGGAACGGTCAGCGTCACATTGCTCTTCGTGTCAAAAATAACCGGATCAAATGAAGCCGTAATGGTAAACGTAGCGCCAGCTTCACTTCGGCCAAACGCAGTCAGTACCACGTTACTGAACGCGTGCGTCGCAGTTGTCGCAGTGTCGGTTTTATATGTCGTCGCCTTCAGCGTGTCGGTGTAAGTACTGACCACGTCCAGCGACGGCGCTACGCCGCCTACCGTCAATGTTTTGTTAGTAAAATCGATAGACAGCTGGCCCAGGCTTGCCTGCGCAGGAGTCAGCTGCGTAATGTACGTAAACAGCCGGCTTGCCACCGGTTTCTGGTCGTGCAAACTCGTCAGCGTACTCAGCTGGTTCTGCACGGTCAGGATCTTATCCAGGTCGCTCACGCTCTTAATCTGCGTGCTGTACTTGGTGATGTCGCTGTTCAAATCGTTCAGGCTCTTCTTTTGTACTATGTCCACACTTATGAACGACAGTACCAGTACCACAATACCAACCACACTGACCACGAACGAAACCATGGTGAGCATGCGCTTCGAACGCTGCGTTTTTACGTATTCGAGCTTTACATTAGGCAGCAGGTTAAACTGAATCATTATTCTTCTCTCTCCGCCAGTCCAACCGCAACGCTGAATTGGTTGGAAACCGCCAGCAGTTCATTCTGACGTTCAGCTGCGAATGCAACATTGCGCCAAGCGTTGCCGATTTCGACGCTTAAGCCAAATTTATTAGCTAGGTACAGCGGGAACTCTGGAATCGTCGAAGCACCGCCCGTAACCGTTATACGTTCCAGCTTATTGTCCGGGTACCGGGCCTGGAAGAATTTAATAGATTTATCGACCTCGCCCACCAGCAGATCGACGGTACTCAAAATAGCCTGATACACTTGCCCTTCCAGCTTGTCTTTGCTGACGCCGAATTTGTAGACAAACTGCTGTGCCTGCTTGTCGTCGATGCCAAGGTTTTGCTGGGCTGCACGAACCACCGCCTCGGTGCCGGTCGGTATGGAACGTGTCAGGCGGGGCGCATCGCCCATGGTTATGACCAGATCCGTAGTCAGGTTGCCCATATCAAGCACCAGCTGCGGAGTGGCCGTACCGGCAGGCACGACCGCCCGAGCCAGCGCCAGGCTGTCCGGCTCAAATGCGATCACGTTCAATCCGATTGATTCGATCAGATCAAGCCGTTGCTCGATAAAATTGTTCGGGATGCTGCTGAGCAGCACTTCCACCTTCGTCTTGTCTTTCGGTGAATCACCTATCATTGCCCAGTCTATTTTACTTTCGGCCGGCGGCGTTGGGATGAGTGAATCTGCCTGATACATAATCGCCTTGCCCAGTTCGGCTTCCGGCAATCGCTCCATATCAGCCACCGTCGTAAACACACGGTTGCTTGGCAGGCCTACGGCGACGTTTTTAGTAGACAACCGCGCCTCTGCCACCAGACTTGCAATGGCCTGGGCTAACTTTTGCTGGTCATTCCTGCTGTCGCTCTGTATAACTTTGGAGTCTACTGGAATATAAGCATATTTCACCAGTGTTTTCGTGCTGCCCGTGCCGCGAAGCTCCACCAAACGAATACCGGTGGTGCCGATATCTAAACTAAAGAATGACGACACACCACTCAGTATGCTCATTTTGCTTGAGCCTTTGTTGTTTTAGTCTTTTTGGTTGTCATCTTGTCGCCACACCCTTTCGTCTCATTGGCACCGGCATGAGGAACCTCTGAGACCTATTGATTCCGATTATAGCATAAGCGTCATGGCCCTGCATAACCTTTTCAGGCTAACCTCTGTACATCACTTATAGATAGAGACTGCTCCTAGAAAACTGGCGGCAGGCTGGTGTAAGATTTAACGCCCAGATTGCTAATCGGTGGTGCGTTGAGCCACAGTTCTGGGCTATATTCGAACACTTCGGCTGGTTCTGCCGCCACGCCGGTTGCTGATACGGGTGACAGGTTGCCGTGAGTACGTGCCAGCTTTAGCTGCCCCTCTGCCGCCATCGAACCAACTACCAACAGTTTGTTGGTACAGGTGGTGTACGGTTCGGTCGTCGCGGTGGGGGTCCCGCACGTAACGATGTCGCCAGGTTCCGAACCGGAAGCCTGTGCAATATACACTCCGTGCAGTTCCGTAACGGCAGGGTCGATATATACATTCCCTGACACGTACAGATTAAACCGCGGCACCGTCCCTACCGTGTAAGCACCGTAGAGAATGTTGCTATCGATGTATACGTCGCCAGACACATACAGCGTTATCGTCGTGCCAGCCGGTACTGTTACCGGGTTGTGAGCAGCATTGCCGAGCGTCACATAGTTCAAAGTCGGGTCAGGATCTGCGCTGTACGCCCCATTTAGGGTACTCATTATGGCTGGCGTGATCTGCGACGGTTCACTGGTCGGGTTTGCCGCATCTTCGGTGCCAAAGTAATCGTCGATACAGCCTAGTGTGCCGCCATTGCCGCCATAATTCGGTGCGGTATTTGTCTCGCTGTTGCTACTGTTCGCAAAGGACAAACCATGTCCCGAATTTGGCGGCGCTATGAACGAGGTCGTCACCGGCGGCGAAGCGTTGCCGACCAGTCCCAAACCACTCACGAAGTTAGTAATATCGCCTGTAGCCAGTGCGCCAAATTCCGAACCTCCACCGAAGTAGTTTGGCGCCAAAGATGCGTTGTTATTCCACGATTCTATATTGGCAGAGGTTTCACCGCAGCTGTCATTACCGAACCCTGGGCCGGCAGCAATGTCGCCAGCCACCACCGAGAAGTACGGCGAATAGGCCACGGTGAACGTCGTGGGTCCACAGTTTATCGTTCCGACCGATCCCGTGATGCCCCAGGTAACCGTATAGGTGCCCACGTCGTTGGTTGGGCCGGGCGTATAGGCCGTGCCAAGCGTTCCATATGTACCGGAAGTGCCAAGCGTGACTGGCGTCACATTCGTGCTGTTAATGTTTACGTTCGGTCCGGTGATCTTCACATAATAGTTACTGGCCGCGTTCACACTCGTCGCTCCCGCCAAACCACCGGTTACCTTCACCGAAGATGTCACCGTGTAGCTGGTAGTCGGGCCGACGGGACTTGGAGCAATGGTTGGCAACCCGCACGTCGATGACGGCGCCAAAATAGCAGAGCATTGTCTGGTGCTATTCCCCTCTGGGGTCCCCGGTCCCGATGCCGAGGTAAACGCCACCCAGACACATATCTGGGTATGCGTATTATCCGGCGGCGAGTACGTCCAGTCTGGAGACACTGTCAACGTACCTCCGGACGCCAGATTGGTTGCCGTGCCCATCTGGGCCTGTGTGTATCCCGAGGTATAGCTACCGGAACAGGTATCAAAACAATATCGTACATACCAGGTAAAATCAGCCATATAGGTACCGTTGTTTTTCACCGTGTTATGGAATGCGGCAGTTTCTCCAGGATACAGACTAGTGTCACTATCCGTCGTCGCGCCTGCGAGCGCCCACTCGTAGCCATTAGTCAGCGGGTGTACTTGGCCGATTGCGTTAGCGCACTGGCGCCGGATCTCGTACTTGGTACCGTCGGGGTTGGTAAAAATTATCAAATTTGAAGCCTCGGGAGAAGCCATGTTGTAAAACTGGAATCTGTGGGCATCGGTACCGCCGTTGTGAAAGTCGTTGTTTTTGTAGACGGCTTCGTCCCAGCAAGCCCCTAATGAGCCCTCGGTACACACATGCGTGCTGTTTATAGAACCTTTCGCTATCGTCGTCGCATAATTCCAGTTGATCTTCCCCGCAGCGCTATACCCATCCACAAACTTTTTCCAGATCGGATACTCTTTCTTAGCAGTAGCCAGAAACGTAGCGCTTTCCGTGTAATTTACCTCGCCGTGGAGCATAGTCTCTACCAGGAAAGCCGCGCCATACTCGTTATATGCGCTGGCAGGTACGCTTGAATATGTAATGCCATTCAGCGCATCACTCATCATGGTTTCAAACTCGGCCGCCGTGTTCACAGACGCAGGGACTGAATCACCTATCTTAGCTCCGTCGGAATCAAACACCCCGGTGGATAGAATGGTGGAACCATGCAGCGCAAACGCGTGGTTGCCAGGCCCCACCATGGAATACACAGCCGCCAAACCAAACCCAGCCATAAACAATACTGCTGTTAGTTTGAGTTGTTTCAACATCATAGCGGCAGTTCCTCTCCCTGTTGCAAGTCCGTAATATACGATTCATAGGTAGCGGACTGTCCCTGGTCCTGGAAGTCTTTGCTGTTTTTGATCGGCGCATCCAGCTGCTGCAAGAGTGGTATAAGCGTCTTTCGCTCTCCCAGCCGGTAGCGCGCCAAAAATTCACCATACCCGACAGTCGTTGTCATCGATGGCTCGAGCTTCACTGCCTGTCCGTAATCAGTCACGGCCGATTTGTTATCGCCGCTGTTCAGTTCCGCGTCGCCGCGGGCTGCATACGCGGCAGCCAGATCTTTGTTAGAGATTTTGTATGTGCCGTTGGTCGCCCCCTGGATCAGGCTCGTGGTATCCGTGTGCAACTTTTGCGTGTCGCCTATACTATTCGTAACAGAGCTCTGCAATTCCTTTTGCTTGGCTACGACCGCTTTATGATCCTGGTACTTGTGGTACGCATATGCACCGGCAGCGCCCCCCACGAGCACAACGACCGCAGCACAGGTCAGCACCACTCGCATACGCGGTCCAATATGGATCCTTTTTTTAGCGCCCGTACCTATGACGATTCCCGAGCCCGAAGCAACTACCACACCCTTGTTTGTATGCTTGCCCATAATTACTTATGAGTATAGCAAAGCGGTTACGCTAAGTCACCCGCAGTTTCGTTCAGGATACCGATTGTATTTAGCGGTACCTGGTTTGTAAGCAAGTCCAAAGGTTGTTTTTCCCTTCGCGCGTAAACATATTAGGTTAACAATATACAGCAGCGCTCCGGCAAGGAGTATGCAGCTTATTAAATAGTAGTATGTTTTAGGTGCCATAGTGTTTTGGTTGAATTGCTGGTGGCCAACGCAGTGGATTTTGTTTATTTGAAGCTAGTAAAAAACATAAGTGCAAGAACAACAAATAACAAACTTATGGACCTTACTGCGTAGGCATCTATTTTTGCGAGTTTGTTCAACTTCACATCAGCTGGGAAGTTTTCAGGGATACCTTTGAATGCTATCGCAACACCAGAAGTCCACCCTTAATACGTTTTAAGTAGTCACCGGGCTGAGGCATAACACCAACATAACCAAATGCCTTTGGCTCGCCCACTGCCTTATAGTAGCGGGGGTATTTATTATGCAATTGTTTAAATAGGATTGAGTTTAATACTAGAATTAATAGTAGACCAATGAAATCTATGACTGCTATTACAAGCGTTAGAATTTGGGGAATATTCATAATTGACTCCATATTACCATGTATGCATTGCCTGTAGACCACATCCAATTTCCGCCGGAATAACGTTTACGCCAAACTCCGGTCCACCTGTACCGGTACCAACATTTAATAGTCCTGCTTCGCAGCTACCACCCGCAGACCAGCCAGTATTTACCTTACCTGGACCTACATCTACTTGAAGATTGAGACCAAACTCTAGCGGCCCACTCAATCCAAGTGTCCAGTGGGATCCATTATTATCTGTTTGTTTACCTCCAATGACACAGAAGAAGCACGCAGACCCAGTAACTGAAGCTGAATTCGTGCCACTAGGCTTAGCAGTAGCCAATGGGCTCTCAGGCTTAACCTTACTGAAACCAAACGTAGTCTGGAGCTATCATGGGAGACAGTCTTGACCCGTCGTTATCACCTGCACTAGACGCTGTAGTAGCACTAGGCTTAGTACTCCGGGTGGCTATTACTCGTTTGGTGGCTACAATGGCCACTACTTTGCGGCATTAGACACTACCTATATTGTTACACACTTAAGATTACCGCTAACCCACCTACGGAAAGCGCCAATAGCCCAAGTAATAGCGTAGAAAGCATTACAAGTTTAGCCACTCGCAAGTTTTGTACACAGGATGCATCAAGCTGAAAGCCATTATCACGTAGGGCCGTTAGCAGTTCATCTATCTTGGGTGTAGCAAAACCAAAATCATTGGCATGGTTTGGAGTTAAAAAGTATAGATATCCTGTTTTACTTAAAGTAACTCTAGTTTCTGATGACGTAACACTCTTATGGATAGTAATCATGTTAAATTTCACTAGGTTTTTATCGACTGACAAGTTGACAAAAGGCCAGCTTGCAGCAGGCGATGATTGTTTAGGCCGTGCCTTAACGCTCGCGACGATAGCTGCCATAAAACTCGATCCATTAATCCCTGCGCCAGTAAATGTAGTTTTCTTCATAGTAACTTTATTTATTAATTCCTTTTTACCAAGTATAGCTTCCACCTGCGCTGCAGCCAATCTCGGCTCCTATGATATTAACTCCGCCTTGAACTGAAGACTGAGAACCATTTGAACTCAAACTACCGTTTATGAATATAGCGGAGCAGTTTAATTCACCATTGAAACCGGTATTTACAGTTCCTGGCCCAGCGCCAGTACTAACCGCGACTCCACCTTCTACTGCAAGACCACCACCGAGCATAAAGTGAGGTCTGCCATGTCCGTCAGAAACAATGCCAATCATGCCACATAAGACCAAAAGACACCCCGACACCGCAACTTGAGCACTTTCCGGCGACGATAATGCAGTTGACCTGCCTCCCGCCAACGGACTCTCCGGCCTCAGTTTACTGAAATCAAACGTACTCTGTGGAGCTATCATGGGAGACAGTCTTGACCCGTCGTTACCACCTACACTAGAAGCCGTAGTAGCACTAGGCTTAGTACTCCGGGTGGTTATTACTCGTTTGGTGGCTACAATGGCAGTGGTAATGGTGGTTACTACAGTTACCGACTTGGCTACACAAAAGCAAAATAACCGCAAATGATCAACGCAGCAAATGTAACAATTATCCCCGCGAATAGGTATCGAATGAACCCAGCTGTTTTTCTAAGTTGGGCATCTTTAGGAAAATCCTTCGGAATGCCTTGAAAAACCATTCTTAGAATGACTGTACCCCCTTTAATGCGCTGGATATAATCATTAATGTCTGGGAGTGCGTTTCCAAATGCCTTGGGCTTACCAATGGCCTCATAGTATCGTGGGTATTTTTCTTCAAGAGACTTAAATAAACTTGAATTTACCAAAAGTCCTATTCCCAGTAATGCCGCCTCAACGATAAAAAGTACGAAAGTCAGTATTTGTATAGTTTTCATATTATCCTCATTCTACCATGTGTAATTAATAGGGATGCCACATCCAATCTTGGTGGGCACAACGTTAAGTCCAAAACTAGTTCCAGCCGTACCTGAATCCACATTGATGTACCCTGCGGAACAACTTCCACCAACCGCCCAGCCGGTGTTAGTCGGGCCCGGACTGACATTAGCACCCATAGTAGCGCCAAACTCTATCCCAATAGTAACGCCCAATGAGGGGTGTCCGTGCGAGTCAATCGAACCATTTATACACAAAAACCAACAAAGCGAACCCGTAACTGCACTGGTGTTAGTACCACTAGGCTTAGCTGTAGCCAATGGGCTCTCAGGCTTAACCTTACTGAAATCAAACGTAGTCTGTGGGGCTATGGCCGGAGATAGAGTTGCTCCGCTGTTACCTCCTGAACTAGAAGCCGTAGTAGCACTAGGCTTAGTACTTCTGGTGGTTATTACTCGTTTGGTGGCTACAATGGCAGTGGTAATGGTGGTTACTATGGCTACTGCTTTGGCTACGACTGCCGTGGTTTTGCTGGCTACTGCTCTTGCA
>JAICKY010000013.1 GCA_025927655.1 Candidatus Saccharimonadota bacterium
GCCATTGCATTCAAGGACGTAACGTTCACGCACAACGGCGCGGATGACGCAGTGTTTAAGAAGCTGAAAATACAGATTAAACCAGGCGAGAAGATTGGGCTGGTTGGACATAGTGGCTCGGGTAAGACGACCTTTATGCGGCTGCTGATGCGCTTTTCAGACATTCAGCATGGACAGATACTCATAGACGGCCAGGATATTTCCAAGGTCACACAGGCCGACCTGCATAAGCAAATTGCCTACGTGCCCCAGGAACCGCTGTTATTTCACCGGACTATTCGCGAAAACATCGCTTACGGACGGCTAGACGCTACTCAGGCCGGCATCGAATCGGCCGCAAAAATGGCCAGCGCCCACGATTTCATACTAACGCTGCCGCAAGGCTATGACACGCTCGTTGGTGAACGTGGCGTAAAGCTCTCCGGTGGCCAGCGTCAGCGTGTAGTCATTGCCCGCGCTCTGCTAAAAAACGCACCGGTTCTACTGCTGGATGAAGCGACCAGTGCGCTCGATAGTGAAAGCGAAGTACTGATTCAGGCAGCACTCTGGAAACTAATGGAAGGCCGCACCGCAATTGTGATAGCCCACCGGCTTTCCACCATCCAGAAGATGGACCGGATCATCGTGCTCGATAACGGAAAAATCGTGGAACAAGGCAGCCATAAAGAACTGATCGCCAAAGAGAACGGCACCTATGCCAAATTGTGGGCGCATCAATCCGGCGGTTTCATAGAAGAATAAATGTTACAGTAAGAGGAAGCTTTCATGTCCCAATCCAGCAATACAGCCACCAGGCTAGCGGTACGACACTATTTCGGACAAATATGGAAGGAGCGCAAGGTAGCCATCCCCGCGCTCATTCTGCCTGGAATCGGTACTATCTTTGCCGTCTACGCACCCCCGCTAGTGGTAGCCGCTATCCTAACCAAATTCGGGAGTAGCAGACCCACCCTGCACGATATTTTGCCGTACCTGTTCACCTTTGCCGGTGTGTGGTTCGGCGGTGAGCTTGTCTGGCGTGCCGCGTTCTTTTGCCTGAACCAGTCCGACGGCCAGATTATGCGTAACCTCTATGTGAATGCCTTGAGCGAATTGACACAAAAGGACTTGGGTTTTTTCCACAATAACTTTGCCGGCGCGCTCACGAAAAAGACCATCGGCTACGCCAAAAACTTCGAGAGTTTTATGGACACGCTGTCATTTAGCGTGTTCGCGAACCTAATACCAATACTATTTGTGGTGGTTATTTTGTGGCGCTTTTCGCCACTGCTCGTTGGCATCCTCATTGGCATGATGGCACTCGTGATGTCCATAATCGTACCGCTAACGCGGCGACGTAGACACCTGGTAAACGTCCGCGAGGATGCCGCGAACCACATGGCTGGATACGTTGCGGATGTCATTGGGAATATGGACGCGGTACAGGCCTTTGCACATGAAGATTTTGAGAATAGCGAACACGAGCATAATGTCCAAGACTACGTGCAAAAGGCACTGCGATCTTGGCACTATCACAACAACAGAATCGACATGTCTATTTCGCCGTTTTACGTACTCATTAACGTAATCGGCCTGGCCGTAGCCATCACGTTTAGCAAGTCTGCGGCATCGCTTGCTGCCATTTTCGTGACATTTAACTACTATGCGTATGTAACACGTGTGCTCTGGGAATTTAACCGTACGTACCGCAATATCGAGAATGCAATCTCGGAGGCAGCGCAGTTCACCGAATTACTCTTGATACCCTCTGCGCTACAAGAAGTTGAGCAGCCAGCTGACCTAAACATCAAGCGCGGTGAAATTACCTTTCGCAACGTCGATTTCGCCTACGACAATACAGAAAAACTATTGTTTAAGGGCCTCAATCTGCACATAGCCGCCGGCGAGAAATTGGCACTTGTAGGCCATAGCGGTGGTGGTAAAACCACCATCACCAAGCTCCTGCTGCGATTTGTAGATATAACAAACGGTGAGCTACTCATAGACGGCCAGGACATCGCCCTCGGCAAACTGCACGACCTGCGTAATAGCATTGCTTTCGTGCCGCAGGAACCCCTCATGTTCCACCGCACCATTCGTGAAAACATACGCTACGGCAAGCCCGCAGCAACTGACGATGAAGTAATCGCCGCCGCCAAAAAGGCCAACGCGCATAGCTTCATTACTAAACTGCCCCAGGGCTACGACACGATGGTGGGTGAGCGCGGTGTGAAGCTAAGCGGGGGCCAGCGGCAGCGAGTTGCCATTGCCAGGGCAGTCATTAAAGACGCGCCGATTTTGATACTAGATGAAGCGACCAGCGCGCTGGACAGCGAAAGCGAAAAGCTCATTCAGGATGCACTCTGGAAACTCATGAGGAACCGGACAGCAGTAGTGATAGCCCACCGGCTTTCCACCATCCAAAAGATGGACCGAATCGTGGTGCTCGACGAAGGTGCCGTAGCGGAACAAGGTTCACACCAGGAGCTTTTGAAACACAAAGGTATTTACGCCAAATTGTGGGCGCATCAATCCGGCGGTTTCATAGAAGAATAGAGTACTATAGTAAGATGCCAAAGCTCCAAACCCGCAGCCCACTGCACACCATGGAAACTCTGCACCTGTATCTTCAGGCAAGCTTACGATACAAAACTGATTGTTTTGTTGTACTGCTGCTGCCCATAAGCAACGTGTTTCTCGGCGTGATAATGCCATTCTTCGCCAGCAAGGTTCTAGCCGATATTGTCACCCATAATCCCCACGTCTGGTCGTATTTTGTATGGTTTAGCAGTGCGGCTGTCACAGGGATAGTACTGAATGTTATTGCCGTGCGCCGCTGTATGGCCATGCAAGCCCGTGTTATGCAGGATTTGCATAACAACATGTTCAGCAGGTTATTGCAGCGAAGCGTAGGGTTCTACAATAATCAGATCGGGGGCAAGCTGGTGTCAGATGCAATCGACTTTGTTACATCCTATAGCCAGCTTTTTAACGCCGGATTCATCAACGCCTTTGGATTTGCGCTCACTATAATCGTAGGCCTAGTCATCGTACTCGTCAGTAACTGGGAAATCGGCCTGGCACTTGCCGTACTAATGATCGGATTGACATACTGGACTGTCATTTCAACCCGGCGGCGCTCTGGTCTGCGCAGCTTACGGTTACGCATTAGTAAGCAGCTGATCTCTCACCTTTCTGACAACGTCGTCAACGCTGTTACGGTAAAAACATTTGCTCAGGAGCATAACGAAACTACCGCTAATCAGCGGATTACTCAGGAATTGGCCAACGCCCGATCAACCGACTGGCAGCGAACGGTTACCGACGAAAGCAATCGCATGGGCGTATTGCTGCTCATGCAGATTACGCTGGTCGTCCTGCTTATTGTACTCACCGACCACAACCCGCATTTGCTAGCTACCGGCATCTTTGCGTTTACCTACACGCTGACGCTCATCAACCGGTTTTTCACCGTGAACACCATAGCGCGGCAAATCGAAGAAGCGTTCCTGCAAGCCTCTCCCATGACAGAACTATTGCAGGAACCTATCGAGATTACTGACATACCAGATGCCAAGCCGCTGGTTGTAGACCACGGCAAAATCGCCTGCAAAAACGTGACGTTCAGCTACACTGATTCCACCAACGATGATACTGTCTTCAAAAATCTGAACCTTACTATACGGGCAGGTGAAAAGATCGGGTTGGTCGGGCATAGCGGCGGCGGCAAATCGACGCTCACGCGTTTGCTGCTCCGGTTCGATGACATTTCGGGCGGGTCCATCAGCATTGATGGCCAGGATATTAAAAATGTCACCCAAACCAGCCTGCGCGAACAGATTTCGTATGTGCCGCAAGAGCCGCTGCTATTTCACCGGACTATTCGGGAAAACATCGCCTACGGCAATATGGATTTACCCCGAGAGGAAATTGAAAAGGCTGCAAAGCTCGCCTATGCGCACGATTTCATCGTGCAGCTGTCTGAAGGCTATGAGACCATTGTCGGTGAACGCGGCGTAAAGCTCTCCGGCGGCCAGCGGCAGCGAATCGCCATCGCTCGCGCCATGCTGAAAAATGCGCCGATTTTAGTACTGGATGAAGCAACCAGTGCATTGGATAGTGAAAGCGAGAAATTCATCCAGAAAGCTCTGTGGGAACTTATGGAGGACCGAACCGCCGTCGTGATCGCACACCGGCTTTCCACCATTCAAAAGATGGACCGGATAATCGTGCTCGGCAAAGGGAAAATCTTGGAACAAGGCAGCCACGCTGAACTCATAAAGCAAGACGGCCTATACGCCAAGTTGTGGGCGCATCAATCCGGCGGATTCATCGAGGAATAGGCGCTCACCACTTAGCTAATACTGTGAAGTAGCGGAGCCGTGCTATACTGCTTCTTACATAAAAAGAGCCTGCACACTGGCAGACTCTTTTGCAACGAAAAATGAAGACTATTGTTTTTCCGGGTTGCGGCCTTCGTCTTTGCTTTCTTTCTGCTCTTTACCGCCGGGACGAATTTCGTCAGCCTGAGTGCCGGCCTGGGCGTTACTCTCGTGATCGGATTGGACCTCGGTCTCATCGTCCGATTCAGCTTCGCCACCGGCATCGTCGTTAGCCGCTGCCAATGCACTCGGTTCAAACACGGTAGCAACAACGTGCTCTGGTTCGATGTCTAGCTCTACGCCATTTGGTACCTTCAGATCGGCAACGGTTACTTGGTCGCCGACAACTACCAGTTTTTCGGCATCGTATGTCAGCGCGTCAGGCAAGTCTTTTGGCAACGCCTTGACCGAAACGGTAGTAGTCTGTGCAAGCACAATCAGGCCAGCGCGCTCTGCGGGAGTAGCATCATTGCCTTCTGCGTATGCAGGATGCACTGGAATCTCGGCATCAACCTTCTCGTTCGCCTTTATAGCGCCGAACACGATGTGCGTCAGGGCATTGTATTTTGGATCGAATGTGACGTTCTTGACGATAGTGGTGTATTTTTTGCCGCCTGCGGTAATTTCCACCGGGTGGTGTTTGCCGGCAGTCACATACGTCTTGTACAGCGCCTGGTACTCGGCCTGGATGTGCACGGAAGCTTTGCCGTGATCGTGAATAACACCCGGCACAATACCGTCCTTGCGCAAGCGCTTTACACCCTTGCCAAGCGTATCGCGGGTATCGACAGCAAGCATTATCTGGTCAGACATATAGTTGTTACTCCTCCTTAGTTCAGGATATAGTATACCATTTTTGGGCTGATAACTGAAACTGAGGTACAATAGTTCCAACATGTTCAACGTAACGCATCTGATCGAGACCGGCGGCCTGCTGCTGATCGCTGCAATGGTATTTGCCGAATCCGGCCTGATGGTCGGCGTATTTTTCCCGGGTGATACGCTACTGCTGACCGCCGGTATACTGGCGGCAGGCGGTAAACTCTCAATCGTGTCGGTCTGCATAGTTATTACGCTGGCCGCCATCGCAGGGGACAACACGGGATTCCAGCTCGGCAAAAGCCTTGGCCCGCGTTTGTTTCGTAAAAAGGACGGCATAATATTCCGCAGAGAATACGTCGAGCAAGCCGAAGCATTTTATGAAAAATACGGCGGCCGCGCTATGCTCGTAGAACATTTTATACCCGTCATCCGCTCGTTCGCGCCAATGACGGCCGGGGCAAGCAACATGGACCGCCGCCTGTTCATACTCTGCAATACCATTGGTGACATCGCCTGGGCGGTTGGCTTTACGCTATTTGGGTATTTTGTTGGCAGCCGTATACCGCACATCGACAAATACATCGACCCGGCAATCATCGTCATTATCCTTGTCTTCACCCTCCCGGCGCTCTACCGCATTCTGAGCAATCCCAAGGTCAGATCGGCCATCGCAGCCAAATTCAAACATCGTTAGCAGTGCAGCGATAGTTTACAGAGATTGTCTTTAACCCTGGCTGGCTACAACATTCGCTTTAGGAACTGACCGGTATAGCTTTCAGCTACTTTGGCAATCTGTTCTGGCGTGCCTTCGGCCAACACGCGACCGCCGCCGTTGCCGCCTTCGGGCCCCATGTCTATCAGCCAATCGGCGCTTTTTATAACATCCAGGTTGTGTTCTATGACCACCATGCTATTGCCGGTGTTTACCAGCGCATGCATGACACCCAAAAGCTTTTCGACGTCGGCAATATGCAACCCAGTGGTTGGTTCGTCCAGAATATAGAGCGTACGGCCAGTTGCGCGGCGGGAAAGTTCACTGGCGAGTTTAATGCGCTGGGCTTCGCCGCCAGACAACTGCGTGGCTGGCTGTCCAAGGCTGATATAGCCCAGGCCAACATCGACCATAGTCTGTAGTTTTCGCGCAATCGCTGGAATGTTTTCAAAAAACACCAAAGCCTGCTCGCAGGTCATACCCAGCACATCGCTGACATCTTTGCCTTTGTAGTGGATTTCCAGAGCTTCGCGGTTATAACGCTTGCCATGGCAGACTTCGCACGGCACGTACACATCCGGCAAAAAGTGCATCTCTATTTTGATAATGCCGTCACCGGCACAGTTTTCACAGCGCCCGCCTTTGACGTTAAAGCTGAAACGACCGGCGCTGTAACCGCGCAGTTTGGCGTCTGGCGTACCGGCAAACAGTTCCCGGATAGGGGTAAATAGACCCGTGTACGTCGCCGGATTGCTTCGCGGTGTGCGGCCAATGGGCGACTGGTCGATAATGATGGCTTTATCGAGTTCCTTGATGCCTTCGATGTCGTCGTGCTTGCCCGGGACAGTTCCAGCCCGGTGCAGCCGTGCCTGTAATTCTTTGGCCAAAATGTCATTAATCAGGCTGGATTTGCCCGAACCGGAAACGCCGCTTACCACTACCAGCTCACCTAGCGGGATGTCTACGCTGACGTTTTTGAGGTTATTTTCCCGCGCACCAACGACACGCAGCTTTTTGCCATTTCCCTGCCGGCGCTTTTTCGGCACGGCAATGGTTTTGGTGCCGCTCAGGTACTGGCCCGTAATGCTTTTAGCCACTTTTTCGACTTCGGCAGGAGTGCCGGCCGCTACCACATAGCCGCCGTGCACACCTGCGCCAGGACCGATATCCAGCAAATAATCGGCTGTACGGATCGTGTCTTCGTCGTGCTCAACCACGATCACGCTGTTTCCCAGGTCCCGCAGATGCTTTAGGGTGCGGATCAGCCGTTCGTTGTCACGCTGGTGCAGGCCGATGCTCGGTTCGTCCAGCACATACAGCACGCCCATCAGGCCAGAACCAATCTGCGTCGCTAGGCGAATACGCTGCGCCTCACCACCGCTCAGCGTCGTTGCACCGCGCAGTAGCGTCAGATAGTTGAGCCCTACATCCTGCAGGAAATGCAACCGGGCTGAGACTTCCTTTAGGACCAACCGGGCAATCTGCATGTCCTTCTCGCTGAGCTTTAGTGAGTTCATATATTCCACCGCGTCATCAATCGAAAGCTCGCAGATATCCATAATGGACTTATCGGCAATGGTTATAGCCAGGACTTCCGGCTTGAGCCGGCGACCATGGCAAGCATAGCAGGGTTTTTCCTGCATGAACCGTTCAATATCACGACGGATAAAATCACTGTCGGTTTCTTTGTGCCGGCGTTCCAGATTCGGAATGACTCCCTCGTACGTCGTGTTGAAACTGCGCCCGCCACCGAGTGACACACGGTATGTTTCGCCACCGGTACCATACAATATGCGCTGCATGTTTTCGGCGCTGATTTCACCGGTCGGTACTTGCATACTAAAACCATATTTGTCAGCAACGGCTTGCAGCTTTTTTATATACCAGTTATCGACGTTTATGCGGTTGTATGGGCGAATAGCACCTTCGGCTATAGTTAAACGGCCGTTAGGAACGACTAGTTCGGGGTCAACTTCCAACCGGTTGCCCAGGCCGGTACAAACCGGGCAAGCACCATGCGGACTGTTGAAGCTGAAGTTGCGCGGTTCCAGTTCGGGAATGGCAACTTCCGGGTGGTTTGGGCAGGCGTACATCAGACTGTAGCTGGTCGATTCTTCGCTGTCAGCATTCAGTGCCACTACCCTGCCTTCGGCAACTTCCAGTGCCTGCTCAACGCTTTGGGCCAGGCGTGTGCGGGATTCGTCATCATTTACCAGGCGGTCAACTACAATTTCTATGTTGTGGCGCTTGGCTTTGTCTAGCTCCGGAAATTCGTCCAGCGCATATACCACACCGTCTATGCGGGCACGGGCAAAACCAGCGCGCTGGTACTGCTCCGGAATGTGTTCAAATGCACCCTTTTTATCAATAACCACCGGCGCCAAGATCATTAGGCGAGCACCAGCCGGCAGCGCTGCAATTTGATCAACAATATTCTGCGTCGTCTGACGTACCACCGGTACGCCGTCGATAGGACAGTGCGGCACGCCAATACGTGCAAACAACAGCCGCAAATAATCATAAATTTCGGTCACAGTCGCAACCGTGGAACGCGGGTTTCGAGAGGTTGATTTCTGGTCAATGGAAATCGCGGGCGACAAGCCATCTATCTGGTCGACATCAGGCTTTTCCATCAGCCCTAAAAACTGGCGGGCATAGGCGCTCAGGCTTTCGACATAGCGCCGCTGGCCTTCGGCATATATCGTGTCGAACGCCAGGCTACTTTTGCCCGAACCGCTTAACCCTGTTATTACCACCAGCTTGCCACGAGGAATCGTGACATCGATGTTTTTGAGGTTGTGCTCCCGAGCCCCCTTAACGACTATTTCATCATTCATTAGGCCCGTAAAGTATACAGGTTTTTGGCGCTTTTTTCCAGCACTTAGGTTACAGTGTATGTATATGCATACTCTCCGAAAGCACGGCAAACGCATCTTGATTGATGCCGCAGGCTATCTACTGATCCTAGCCGGAATACTAACCGGTTGGCTGCCCGGCCCTGGCGGTATTCCGTTGATTGTAGGCGGTCTCGGACTGCTTTCGATACATAACGAATGGGCAAAACGACTGCGCGTGTGGGTAGTGGAAAACGGCGGCAAAGCCATAGATATACTGTTTCCAAAATGGCCGTGGGTCGAATGGGGATACGACACTCTAGCTGTCCTATTGCTTGCGCTGACCTTTGTTCTGGAACTGCATCATGCCAACTTCTGGCAAATGGGCTTGGGCGTAACCGCCTTCTTTATTGCGCTGTTTATAGCGCTCACCAACCGTGATCGGCTCAAACGGTTACGCGGTAAGCATAAGTAGTAACAAAATACTATTGCCGTATCTGCAAATAGCGTGCTATATTTTAGGTAACGTAACAGGTGGCAGATATGCAAAGTTTTATAGTATTAGGGATCATTCCGGGGACCAACCTGGAACTCACATTTAACTACTGGGTATACACAGCAGCACTGCTAGTGGGTATGCGGCTTACACAGTACGCGTGGCAACATCGCGCTGCAGTGCGCGTTTGGCTTGTTGCCCGCCAGCTGGCCAACTTTATTGATCGGTATCAGTTTCAAGTACCGGCATAATACTCTCTGCGTACAGCTGGAGTTCTTCGAGTACAAAACGCTTTGCAGCGCCGGCTTCAGTTTTGGCTAGCTCGCCCAGCCGCTGCATAAACTTTGCCATCCTGCTATCAGCCCCTCCTTCCATAAGCATGTGGAATCTATACTGTTCCCAGCCGGCTCGTTCTTCGTCGGTTAGCTGGCCAGGAAAATTACGTGCTTTATAGCGCGGCAATAGCGTCTGCAACCGTACATCGTGGAAATCCGTTTGGAGCGCGCCAAGTTCTTTCGGTTCGGCGGCACGTACTACCGACATCAGGCGCTTGTCGTTATCATCGAAAAATCCGCCATCGTAGAGCGCCGCATCAGCGTCAGCAACTTCCCCTTTCCAATGCTCGCCGCGCTCGTCGTCTAGCAAATCTCGCGCTTTGACCATGTTGGCTAAGAATTCTGGCGCCGCCGCGAGTTTATTTAGATTCGCCTGCACCGCTTCGGGCGTAGTTTTTAGGCGCTCTTGCACGGCTGGCTCCTTTATTAGGCCCGGCAAGGACAGTGCTGGACAGCGGTTAAACTTCAGCGTCTTAGCCGGTAGCCGTGCAGGCGCATCGGCGTCTTTGTTATAGCGCCACCGGTCAGCCAGCTCTTCGGCAGACATTCCTATGAATTCAGTTGGGTCGTGGCGCAGGTCGTACACAATCGCACCCTTGCTGTCATCGACATGCACTAACCGCGCCACGGCTGTTTTCTCTGTTTCGTTGGCGTATTTGCCGCTGCTGTATATAAACGTCGGGTTCTCGTCCAGGAATTTCTTGACCGCCTTTTTGTCGCGTAAATTTAGCAGGTATTCAAACAACTTCGGCTGTTTTGTTTTGATAAGGTTTGCCACTGCGATGCTCGCCATCACGTCATTCAATGCATCGTGCGCGTGGTCGTGGTCGAGGCCGTTTAATTTGGTGATGAGTTCCAGCCGGTTGGTTGGTTTGCCATCGTCTGTCATTGGCCAGTTTATGCCATCCGGCCGCAGTGCACGCGTCATACGCACTACGTCCAGCATATCCCAGCGGCTTTTGCCATCCTGCCACTCCCACTCATACGCGTCGTAAAAGTTACGGTAGTGCAGGAACCGCATAAATTCATCGTCAAACCGCACTGTATTGTAGCCTACGAAAATTGTGCCGGGCGTGGACACTTCTTCGTGAAACAGCTTTAGGAACTCAACCTCGGTCATACCATCTTGCAGCGTCGTCTGGGGCGTAATGCCGGTGACCATAATTGCATCCGGATCCGGCAGTATGTCTTCGCTGAGTTTTATGAGCACATTTACCGGCTCGCCGACCAGCTGTAAGTTCAAATCCGTGCGCTGTCCGGCAAACTGCATAATCCGCCCTTCGCGCGGGCTGATACTAGACGTCTCCAGATCGTACCAAAAGAAACTCTGCACCATATGGCTACAGTTTACACTACCGGTTCCGGTTACATGCTACGTATTATCACTAAAGCACGTGGTATTGCCCGCTTCCAACACAGGCGCGATGGTAAACCGCGTGCTTAGTATTCGAACGTACCGCCAGAGATGCGGACGATATTGCCGGGTTTGATGCCCTGCCGGCCCAGTTCGTGCATAATCCCCTGTTTGCGCATAATGACCCGCAGGCGTCGCAAGCCTTCTTCGTTATCAAAATCAGTGCGAACGGCGAAGCGTTCAATCTTGCTGCCGCTCACCGTAAACACATCACCTTCGCGGCTGACACGCCAGCTGCTTTGGTCCTTCAAACGTAGTGTTGGCACTACGTTTTCTACCGGCGCTTCGGCAGCAGCGCGCTTGCGCTCGGTATCGACAATAGCGCGCACCGCATACAGCATGGCTTGCAGATTTTCGTGCGCCTGCGACGAAATACTGAACAGCTGTGTGCCTTTGGGTATAACTTTTTCTATAGCAGCGCGTTTAGCCGCCAGATCCTCGGGGATAACCAGGTCCATTTTACTCAGCACCACGATCTGCTGTTTTAGCGCCAGATTGGACCGATATGTTTCAAGCTCGTTCTGAATCGTTTGGTAGTCGGCAACAACGTCGTCGCTGGTGGCATCTATCAGGTGCAGCAATACGGCAGTGCGTTCCACATGGCGCAGGAATTCATCGCCTAGGCCCTTGCCCTCGGCAGCGCCTTCGATCAACCCTGGGATATCCGCGAACAGGAGGCTGCTTTCCTTGTCGACGTCAACCACACCCAAGTTTGGTGTAAGGGTCGTGAATGGATAATCGGCAATTTCCGGCCGGGCATTGCTAACCACGCTGAGCAGCGTGGATTTACCGGCATTTGGCAAGCCAACCAAACCAACATCGGCAATCAGTTTGAGTTCCAGCGTCAGGTCCTTTAGCTCGCCAGCTTCACCCTTTTCGGCGAATTTTGGTGCCTGGCGAACCGAGCTTATAAAGTGTGCGTTACCAAAGCCGCCGCGGCCGCCAGCGGCCACCACTGCCTGCTGGCCATCTTCAGTCAGGTCTACGATTGTCTGGCCTTCGGCATTCGTGACGATAGTACCCACCGGAACATCAACCCGCAAATCTTTGCCGTTTTTGCCGTGCTTACGGACTTTATCGCCAGCACCACCTGGTTCAGCAGCGAGTTCACGGTGATAGCGGAAGCTCACCAGCGTGTTCTGGTTGCGGGTCGCCACGAACACCACATCGCCGCCATTACCGCCGTCGCCGCCATCCGGGCCGCCTTTGTCGATGTATTTTTCGTGCCGGAAACTGGTGCGGCCATTGCCGCCGTCGCCTGCCTGTACCGAAACCGTTACATGATCTATAAACTTCATCTACCACCATTATACCAGACATACTGGCAAAATAGCTAAAATTATGTTCTAGGAATAAATACGACCTTTGCAGAGTGTACAGCGAAGCACCAGTAAGTAAGCGCTGGAGCTCGCACTCAGGGGCGTGCAGTGCAAGGCGCCAGCGAGCAACGGAGTGGGCCGTATTTGAACACGGTGAACAAGTAGCGGAACTGGCAACGAAGCAATGTGCGTGCCTGCGTGTGGGCTAGTGGTAGATGTAGTGTTCGAAGGAAGAAGCAGGAACCGTCCTGGTATCCACCCGGCCCCAACCTGCCGTCGCGTTCATCTCCGAAATGGTAACCGTGCCATCTGCGTTTACCGACTGAACAATGGCCACGTGGCCAGCATAACCGACAGAAGTCTGTGCAATAGAGCCCTGGCGCGGTACAGAGCTAACCGTCCAACCGCTCAGTGCTGCATAATATGCCCAAGTGTTGGCGTTACCCCAGTTGCTTGGTACTGATATCTGACTGGCAACGTACCACGTACAATAGCCGTAGTCGTATCCGTTACTCCCATATGTCGCAGTAAAGGACCCGGCGCTGCCGCCATACACATTTCGCGTAACGGCAGGCTGCACCTGGCCATTCGGGATAATGATCACTTCACCCTGATGGATTCCGGAAATCTCGGCATCGTTGTAGGCTACGACCTGGTTCACGTCGGCTTTATACTTTGCCGCCAAACTCTGCACCGTGTCGCCTGATTTTACCGTGTACACTATGCCGTTTACGCCGCTAGGCGGGACTGTGAGCTTCGTGCCTGCTGCTACCGTGTCAGATGTCAGGTTATTGGACCATTTAATGCTGTCGGTAGTGACACCGAACTTCTGCGCGATAGAGGTAACCGTATCGCCCGCTACGACGACATAGTTCTGGATGTCATCACGGCTTTTAAGCGCCGTGGCGACAATCTGCGGCTTAGCAACTATGTTCGTGTCGCTGGTGCTGACGGCCACTGTCGCCTTGGCGCTCTGCGCCTGGTTGTCTATAGGCGTGCTTTCCGGCAGGTTAGCCATGCGTGCCACGTTGGCGGCAATATCGTATGATGTTACGCCGTCTACCGGGCTGGTGTCGGCATCACTAGTAGCCAGCGCGCTGGCTACCGAGCTGTGATCGCTGTGAGAAGTGTTGATAACAAACGCGACTACCGCCCCAAGTACTACTACATTGGCGGATATAAGACTATATCGAACAAGCCGCTTGCGTGACGACCTACGCTGAAGGGATTTCTGCAAACGACTGCTCAATTGCAATCGTCGCTGGTTTATCATGCGAGCCGGCATCGACTCGGTATGTATGGTACTAATAGATAGCTCCTGACACTACAGCCCACCTAAGGATGAGCTACACGTGTCGAACTTCTGCCGTTTATTATCTAATATTATGACCGAACCCTACATGGTACGGGATATTACGTTGCTAAGTAGCGACAAAAGTGTGAACGAACATGCGCTGACTATGACAGGCAGTCTCGTTACGTCCATAATGGTAACAATTTTTACAGACGCCCGCAAGCCTGAAACAACCCTCCACCCCTGTTAATGAAACCGCTTATTCACACAATTTATGACAATATTGCTGCGTATTTGCCTGGTGTTCCTGCAGGGTAGTAGAAAAGTGCGTTGTGCCGTCATCACCAGTCACAAAATATAGCCAATTGGTAGTTGCCGGGTGCGCTACCGCTTGCAGGGCGCTGCTATCGACATTACTGATAGGCGTTGGCGGCAGACCGGTGTGAAGAAGGGTATTGTAGGGCGAGTCATAGCTGAGTGAAGTCCCCTGGCCGGCCAGACGCGAGCCGTACATAGCAGTAACATCGCTGCCGAGCGACATGCCCATGCTCAAACGCTTCAGGAAAACCTGTGCGGCCTGCGCACGGTCAGAAGGTGTATTTACCTCTTGCTCAACAATCGATGCCAGCACAATACCCTGATACGTGCTTAAGCCCTCTTTTGCAAAAGCAGCCCGCAGTTCAGGTGTCAGGTGGGTTTGCATTTCGGCAATCGATTCCTGGACGATTTCCGAGGCGGTTGTCGCGCTGGTACGCTGGAACGAATCGGGATACAGGTAGCCTTCCAGGCTATTTCCAACCGGTTTGTCTACCAATGCGGCATTGTTTTCGTAGGCGCTTGCTTGCAGCGCCGCCTCTACACTCGCCTTGCTAAAGCCATCGTTTATAAGCGTTTGCTCGATCTGGTCCAGCCGCTGGCCGGGTAAAATAGTTACGAGTTCGATCGTTACCTTGCCACGCGTAAGCTGCGCGGCGATAGCAGGCACACTCTGCGTGGCGCTAAGACTGTACGTCCCAGCCTGCAAATCTCCACCGACTCCTTCGTGGCGGACATACGCCTCAAACGTCCAGGCGTTGCGTATCAACCCCTTGTTGTGCAACAAATCTGCAATTTGAGCCGGCGTAGTGCCTGGCTGTATGGTAATAGTCTGAGTAGGCGCATTCTTACTGACAGGTCTAAGGTTTTGATTGTAAAAATGCCAAACCCCCAGCGTAGCGAGGATTAGCAGCAGAATTACTCCGCCAAAAGCTATCATAACCCGCCTAAGCCATGGCCGTCGTTTTTTGGGTACGCCTGCTCTGTACATACTAGTTCGCAGTCTCCCCTGCCGGATGCTCCGCCAGGTACCGCTCCAGTATTATCGTAGCCGCCAGCGCATCTATATCACCCTTGGTGTGGCTGCGTCCCGCCAGCGAACTTTCCGCGTCAACGCTGGTAAGTGTCTCATCGGCCATTTCTACAGGCACCGTTATGGCAGCGGCCAGTTGCCGGGCAAATGCTTCGGCGTCTTTGGTTTGCTGTGTATAGCCGCCGTCCATGCCACGCGGCAGGCCGACAACAACCAGTCCGGCATCTTCCTGGTCTACAAGCTTTTTAATATCGGCGAGCAGCGTCTCGTTATTTTGCAAAGTGGTGAGTGGGCGAGGTAGTCGTGCCACCACCTGTGCAATTGCAACCCCGACTCGTTTGTGCCCGTAATCGAGAGCTACTAGGTATTGTGCCGTCATAGGAATAGCAAATAGAGGCGGCTAATCGCCCGCTTTATCTATAACTACCGTTACTTTACTGGTGTTTTTGGGTACCACACTCACCCAGAACGGGCTGTATTTTACATCTACATCAGTCACCCCGGGAGTTTGTTTTATAAATTTCTTTACGTCGCCGCTCTTTTTGCCGGCCAACTGTGTTTTGAGCTGCGGTACGTTCAGCTGCGGCCCAGCCAGTGACTTCGCCTGCATCGAAACAGCTGCACTGGTGGCTGTAGCGGGGTTTGGTTCGGCAAATGTCGCGTTGGCAACTCCATCATCCAAAATCACTTGCTTGCCTTTGTCCAGCTGGCCGTTCACCTTGTTGTCGACCAGTTTTTGCAGGTCGGATTTCTGCACGCCAAGCATAGTATATGCAGTGACGGAAGTGACCGTCACGGTGTCGGCAGCGTCCCCCGCTTGTGCGCTGCTGGTAACCTGGGGCGTGCCCGCCACAAATGTCGTAGCTATCGGCTGCAAGCCCTTAGTCTGCAAGTTGGAGGCAAGCTGTTGTTTTACGCTGCTAACGTCCGTAGAGGAAATTTTACTGGTCGCGTTATCTATGTCACTTTGCTGGACGATTTTCGTGATGTTGTCGGTGCCGCCGGTGGCGCTGCCCGAAGTCGTTACATCAGACCGGCCGCTAACCGTAAAGCTGCCGGTCAGGTTGTAATCCGCACCGCCCTTGAGTGCAGTAATGCTAATCTGGCTGTTATTGTTCGAATCAACACCTACAAATGTACAGTGCCCGCCGCTGTTGTGCGTCACGAACATTACGGAGGTATCAAATGTGTAGGTATGCCCGCTTGTGCTTAGCGATGTTCCGGCGCTTATGTCGTTTGGGAAATTAGGGCCACAGGTCCCTGCCGACACAGTTACCTTGCCGGTTGCTTTGGTACCATTGTTTTGCTGGCCCGTTGCGGGTACCTGTTGGGTGGCAGTTTTGGATTGGCTAAGCGACGTAGCTGGTACGATGTTGTTCGCGGTATCCAGAGTCTTGACCGAGGCGTCGAGTGAAAGGTTCAGGTCGGTTGTGATGGTGCTGCTATCGGTATGAATAGTAACAGTAGCTTTTGGCAGTACTATAAAGGCAAAAATCCAGGCCGTGACAAGAACGGCGACGCCCAGAATAGCCAGTGCAATTTTTTTACGGAAGCTGTCGAAGTTAGGGATTTTCAGTTTTTTATCTTTTGCCGGTTTCTGCGTCAGTTTATCAATGCTGTCGCTGACTGGGTCTTCGGCATCTTCGCCCATGTCTATAGATTCATCGACATCATCAGCGGAAAGCTTACTGACAGCGCCGGCAGCGGCTAGCTCGCCCACCGGCTTGCCGGCAACGGCACGGGCATCAAATTCTTCGTTGGGGTCGGCATTACCATCCACGATATTGAGCGGTTCATCAATCTCTTCGGCTTCGTCATCGGGACCAACCGGCGCGGCAGGGATACTGGGCTTGCCCGTAGGCGTACTGGCAACGTGCAGGCCAACTGCTCCGGCAAGCGGCAGCAATCCAGGTTCGGAAGTCACCAAAACCAAATTCTTGCCCGCGTTGTCGGCGGTACGCTTCAGCAATTTCATGTTAACAATACTCTGGAGCACTGGTGAGCGCTTTGGCAGTACCAGCGCGACTATCTTGCCTTTAGCCAGCTGAACCTTGTCGATTATAGAGGTAATCTCGTCATCAACATCTACATAAATTGTTTCTTTGCCGGCGACACTGCCAGCTGATTGTATTTTAGCCATATTACTGCTCGATGTTCTGATTCTTAGACATGCAGGATCCTGTCAATTTTTTCTTTGACGGTGTTACCGCCCGTACCACTATATTGTACCGTATCGAGTCCAACTCGTAGTAATCCCATGGCTGTTATAAATGTGTGGTCGCTAACTTTGCCGGTCATGTCGGTAATGCCGACCACTTGATCGGGGTGGATATGCTGGACGATTGGCTTGCGCGTAAAAGGAAGTTTGGTGTACCAATCGGCGTCATGCAGGCGGTCCATGAGCATATCCAGACTTGATCCGCCGCCACAGAGCAGAATTTTGTGCGGCAGGTGGTCGAGTTTGGTAAATTCGCTCAACCCCAGTTCCACGCCGTTTATCCAGACATCCAGTGTCTTTTTAAGCGCTTTTTCTACCGTAGCCGTTTTACCAGCTGGTATTTTGCCCTGGCTCAGGCCAACTTTCAGCTTCTCGGCCAGGTCAAATTCCACCGCTAAGTCGCGTTCGATGCCGCGTGTGTACGCCCGCCCGCCGATGCCAAACATTTTGGTACCCTGTACGCCGCCATCGTTTATAACCGCGATGTCGGTTGTGCCGCCGCCGACATCCATCAGGACGGCGCTCATAGTGTTACTCTGGTCATCGCCAATCACGCTTCGCGCTACGGCAAATGGTTCTGCGGCTACTGCCAACAAATCCAGATCAAGTTGTTCAGCCACGCGCTCTAGAGCGCCAATATGCACCAGCGGCGCAAAGGCAGTGTACAGTTGCACCACCACGTCCCGCCCCTGGAAACCAATCGGGCTCGTTACCTGGTAACCGTCTATTTCTATGCCGACCAGGGCGCTGTTTACCAGCCGGACTTCTATGCTCTTGCCGCCAAGCTCCCAAGCCAGTTGTTGCTTGGCTTTTGCTTCGGCCCGCTGCTGGACCAGTTTGATAATTTTCTCGATTTCGATAAGGTCAAGTGCCTTGTTCGGCTGTTTGCGCGCCACCCGTACTGTGGTTGTAGTACCTTTTACCAGTTCACCGGCGATGCCGATGATAGCACCGCGCGCACTCACGCCAGCTTCTTGCTCGGCTTCGTTCAGGGCCTTGTCGCAGTTTTCCACCACAGCACCGATGTCCGCCACTGCGCCGGCCTGCATATCGCTTAAGCCCTGATGCGCCCGGCCCATGCCGACGATCTCTATTTCACCCTCGGCAACCCGGCCAACCAGTGCTTTTACGTATTCTGTACCAATATCAAGGGCTACCAGGTAACGAGTGTCATCGGTAGGGCTTTTAGCTGTTTTTACCCGGCTTACCGCCGCATCTTTCAGGCCCTTAAACTTATCAAGCATATGCGTATTATTTTAGCACAGTTCCTGTCTATCAAAATGCTCTACGTGCGCTCCATCTACTAGTCGGCAGCTCTCGGATGGGCACCTCTTGCTCTAGACCGGAAGCTATGGGGTAATTTTTACTTTTTTCTTAAACCGCAAAGAGGCGCATACTGTATGAAACGTTTTGGAACGAATTACCAGTATGAGTGAAGGTCTCTATAAATATCCCCCCATGCCGCCGGTCCCGGCGGAAGACTTCCCTGTGGAGGAAGAGCCGCGAGGTGTCAGCCGGCGGGGATTCCTACGGGCTGGCGCTATCGGCGCTGCCAGTCTGTACGCGGGCAACACCGTACTTGCAAGATTACTGGACATAGCAGAGTCCAAACAATGGCCCGGGAACGAACCTTCTTTCAGCTTCATTAATGGCGAGACCTACCACGGCCAGACCGAACTCGGCATCTTTCTGCCGGGCTTTGGTGACATGGACGGCAAAGCGGAGGCAGAACTATGGAGCAAGACAAGCCAGCTGCCCAAAACAATGCTGACTGGCTGCATGGATTATTCCAATGAAGGCACCGATATCGAAACAATGGTACAGCTCGTGCGAAACCAGGTGGATATGGAGCGTATACAGTCGGTATCGATATTCGGTCGTAGCATTGGCGGTTTGTACTCGCTTCCCTTTGCCGCCGAGCTTGGCGTACCCGTTAGAAGCCTGGTGCTCTGCTCTTCGCCGTCGAGTCTCAGCAATGGAGACTTTGGCAATTTTGGACGGCTGGTTGCAGGATTACCCCAGAATCAGGAACTTGCAACCGGCGGTAAGTTTCTGGTGAACACCTGGCGTAGTTTGACCGGGAACGGATATAGGCTCCGGAAGGCCAGCCAAGAAGGCTGGGCCGAAACAATGAGCGGAGCAAATCCGCTAGCCCTGCAGCGCGAGCTTAAAACTGCCAACGGTATAGATATCTGGGACCCGCAACTTACCGAGCGGCTCGGTACCGTTTTCATTCCCGGTTTCAGCAAAGTTGTGTATGCAGCCACTAATAACCCGAGCACCGACCAGACTGTTATTGTGGTTGCATCGGGTACGGAGTTCCAGCGGCGATTCGAGACACTCGGGGTTACGTTTGATCTGCGCGGGTTAGAGTACGATGGACACGCCAACGTCCACATAACAGCGGCCGACCTTAGGGGGTGGACCCAGGCCGCGATAGCCCCCACTATTGCAATGCCCTGAGGGCATTATTTAGACGACGATACCGCCGCCAACCACACGGTCACCGTCGTACAGTACGGCTGATTGGCCCGGAGTTATGGCACGAATGTCTTCAGTAAGTTCGATTTTCGCTACGTCCGCTCGCTCCCCTTTGGAATGTCCGGCTTCCCAAGTAACAGTACAATCTACTAATGGGGCGCGGTACCGGGTACGAACCTGATATGTTTTGCCTGCTTCCGGTGGCTGGTTTATCCAGTGCAGGTCGGTCAGGTTTAGATTGCGATGCCACAGGCGGTTATCCTGCAGGTCAGTCGTTACATACACCTCGTTTTTATCCATATCTTTGCCCACCACGTAGAACGGCAGGCCGCCACCCACTTGCAGGCCATGCCGCTGGCCTATGGTATAGAATATGGCGCCGTCGTGCTCGCCCACCGTTGCGTTATTTTGGTCGATGATGCGGCCGTGCGGCTGCTCGCCCAGTTCGTGTAGCAAAAAGTCCTTTATGCCAACCTTACCTACAAAACATATGCCTTGGCTGTCCTTCTTTTCGGCCGTTGCCAGGCCCAGCTCTGCCGCTTTGGCACGCACATCTGCTTTCGTAGCAAAATCACCAATTGGCATCAGGCTGTGTTTTAGCGCATCTTCGGTTACGCGGTACAGAAAATAGGTCTGGTCCTTTTCCACATTAGCAGCAGTAAGCAGCTGGCCATTCTGCGTCCATGAATAATGACCCGTTGCAATCATATCTGCGCCATCCGCCAGACACGCGTCCAGAAACAGCTTAAACTTCACTTCCTGATTGCACATTATGTCCGGGTTCGGCGTGCGACCGGCACGGTATTCGGCAATCATGTAATCGACCACACGCTGGCGATATTCCGTTTCAAAATCATACATTTTAAACGGAATCCCCAGCTGCACCGCAACACGCTTGGCGTCCTGGTAATCCTGCTTCCACGGGCAAACCATACCGGGCAAATCCTGACTCCAGTTTTTCATGTACACGCCCGTGACATCATAGCCCTGCGCTTTAAGCATGGCAGCCGTAACCGACGAATCTACACCGCCAGACATCCCGACGTATACTTTCTGTGACATATTACCTACATTATAGCAAACACAGCATTCCCCGTCACCTGTTGCAACCGCAAGTAACGGGGATGTACCACTAAAGTCTTATTTGACATTTTTAGTAACGGCGGCGGGAGGAGCGGAGGATTTTGCGCTTGTAGGATCGCATGAACATCCATAGGCCGCCCACGAGGGCTATCACGACCACTATGGCAATGACGATGGCCATAATGTACATAGTTGGGATAATCCACACGGTTTTCTGGATGTTGATGGTTTCGCCTTTAGATCCATAACCAAATGTACCACTTACAGTGTATTTACCAAATTTACCAAGATTCTTAATTGGGACCGTCCAACGGCGAGCACTATCTGGCAATATTTCCTCTCTAGGGTCATCTTGGTTGAAGTTCGTAGTGTAAACAACCTTCTTGCCCTTTTGAACGTTTATCTGCCCGAACGGAGCTTCCTGCAAATTACCTTTGTTTTGGAATCGAACCAGTAGCGACAGATCCTTTGGGGTACGGAAGTTACTAGCTGTACCCCCATTCTGTTGCAAGTCGAAATTCGTCACTGTTAACTGCTCAACTGTAGGACCGGGAACTGTTAGTAACACAAGTGAGACAACACTACTGCTAACAGCAACAGGCTGTCCAGCAGAGCCAACCGGTGCAAAGCGCAACGCACCGAAATAGCCCCCAGCTTGGGCCGTCTTGGGCACGGCAATTTTCATATCCACTTCCTGCATTGAGTTTGCGCCTACGGTCACATTAGGAACGGGCACCATAAAACGCTTCAGACTGTGACTGGGCGCGTAACTATTTTGGTCCAAGATAATGCTAGGCGTACCCTTTTCATCACCGGCCACAAAGTCATTTTCTATCGCCTGTAATACAACTGGCGCAGCCGTGAGGTTCGTAACATAAACCTTAACAGTCCCACTACTGCCTGGTTGGACAGTCAGATCTGACCTCAATGGAGACAGCTTGAGACTATTTGACACCTGAGGGGCTGCTGCTTTTGTTTGAGTAGCAGCAGACGCTGGTGCAGCCTGAGCCGCTACTATGCTAAGCACACTTGCTGCGACAACTAGCATGCTGCGTAGCTTTGAGATCTTCACTTTTTCTTAATCCCCTTACTTTCGATTATCCTTATGGTACCAGAAAATACTTGGTGAACAAAACAAATTGCATTGGCATGATATATAAAATCCCGCGTAATGCGGGATTTTATATATCATTAGACTGTAATCTAGAATGTGCCAGTTGCGATTAGATTCAGTTTTGCACCGTATACACCAGCGGGAGTATTGTTGGCGATAGTAGCACCGAACGTTAGGGGGACGTTCTTGTTACTTACGGGCAGGCTGTTCGAGTTAAAGATCGGGTCACCGTAAGGGCCTGTAACACCTGAGGCATCACCGCTCATATAGCCGAACAAGTAATCGCTTGCGGAATATGATCCTGCTTGTTGCAACGTACCAGACATGTCCGCAGCAACTGCGTCGGATGGATCAGTTGCATCACCAACCTCCACACCGAATTTCGCTGTACCGGCTGTAATGGCACCCGCAGTTGTCAGGGGTGGAATATTACAATGGCCTGCGTCGCTAACACCATTGCGGTATAGCCCGCCACACCCGGTTGCATCACTCTTGAGGTTAACTACCGCACCACCGGATGCATTAGTTGAAAGCTGGGCGTAAGCGTTCTTGGTACTCACCGCTGTTGCACTAAGCGCAGTGACGTTACCAGAAGTTTGACCGATAGTCATACTAGGGTTGGTTACAGAACCTGGATCACCTGGCGTTATGCCATTACCACAGTTCTTGTCAATATCCTGTCCGGAAACACAGAATGTCATGCTTTCCAGAACGTAGGCAGTAACACCAATGGCGCTAGTTGTACTAAGAGCTACCGAACCGTTGTCGGCAATAGTACCAGGAGTGGTCGAGTCGGTGAAGTCGGGGGTAGATGCGTATGTATAGATACGGGCATAGAAGGTACCGGTCGTAGATGGGTTGTCTACGCCTGTGAATTCAACCTTCAGCTTATCATTTGCACTTAGGCTATCACCAGTACCAGATACCCACTTTACATAGTTGTCGTTAGAACTACTGCTCGTCTCGTTAGCGCTGGTTAGTGTACCTGCTGACGAAGCAGCATTAAACCCGCTGCCAGTGTCAATAGAAACGTCCCCTACGGCTGCACTACTTAGATCCATACCAGCTGGCTCATCACAGGCTTGGTCGAGCAGTGGACCGGTTGCGCTATCACAAAACTGCAATACAAAGCCACCGCCAACTACAATGGGGGTAGCGACTGTAAATTGTGCTGTGTAGCTTACATTGGTCGCGCTAGCAGTTGAGCTACTCATAGTAACGCTTCGTGACGTTAGTACATCGGCCGTAGCGAATGCTGGCAGCGCAGCAGGCGCGACTACACCCAGCAACATGCCTATGGATGCCAAGCTGTAGCCAGCTCGTCGGTCCAAAAATCTTAACGATTTCATTTTATTCTTTCCTTTTTATATTTTTTGTAACTTATTTATTTTGTTTGTAACACTACAGTTTTATCACGCTAATGCTACGCCGTGCAAGACTTTTTTCATTTTCTGCTTGACAAGTTTTCCACAGGTTTTGAATCTTACAGGGGTGCAGCTGCCAAAAACTCCTTGACAAGTTTTCCACATCTATCCACAGCCCCTCTGTTGTACAGCGGCATTTTCCCCTTGACAGTTTTTATGGTTAAAAACGAACGACCAAGGCAACGCTACCGCACAACACCGTACGACTACAGTTCTTTGTAGTTCGCCATATCCTTCTCTAGCTTTTTGTGGAGGCTTACCAGTTGGCTACGGCGACCCAGCCAATACGTAGGCAGCAGCAACACCATGCAAGCCACTGCAGGCAGCCATACAACTGTCGTGACCGTTACCGTCTTCGGCTTACTGGTGGATCCATTCGTACTGGCCGGCTTGCCGTTTGCCACTGCTACCAGCTGTATAAACGCACTCACGCCGTTCACGTCGGTAACGGTAACCGTAACATGGTAAATACCCGCCTGGTTGTATACGTGCGATATGTCTACCTCTCCCGCCAGCGCCTGGCTCTTTAGATCGGGCTTGGTGCCATCTCCCCAGTTTATGCTAAATGCATAGGGGCCAGTACCACCAGAGAGCTGCAGTGGCCACGTAAGCGTCTGGCCTGGATCGGCAGCACGGCGAGCATAGTTACTGGTAAGTGTTATGAGCGCACCAAAGGCCGAGAAACTGGCATTATTGTAGCTAACCGTTACCGTGTTGCTGTCCGGACTAGCCTGCCCCAAGTCGTCGTACTGAGTGGCCAGCAGGTCGTTCTGGCCGGTGAACAAACTAACCTGCAAGCTAAAACTGCCGCTAGTACAGTCTATAGCTCCCACCAATACACCGTTATCATAGATTTCTACCAGCAGACCGGTGGTACATAGCCCACTCACCGTTATGGGTGAACTGGTAAATGAACCGCCGTTTGCCGGAGTAGAAATGGTTGCAGCGGTTGTGGGTGCCGGTTCTGTTTTGCTGGCGACCAGGGCATAGGACCCGGGAGCGGGAGGAGGTGGCGGAATAGGGTTAAATGTAGGAGCTGTCGCATACGCAGGCAGCGAGGTAGCAAGAGCGAGCAACCCACCTAACAAAAGTACCGCGCCCCACGAGCCACGACGTTTTTGCTTGAGTTGCTGTAGACCCCACATAGCTTATGCTTATTTTACCCCGAAAGTTTTTAGCCGCCTAGCACGGCCTGCTTTGTCTTGGCTAGCGACGCTTAATGCCCTTGCCTGAGCGATAGGTGGTGCCTTTGACCAGGGCTTTGATCTTACGCTGTAACCACCAGATACCACCAGCTAGTACGATCAGGATTATCACCACTAGTGCAATGAACCACCATGGCAGGTACCAGAAGCTAGCTACTTTCGTAATTTCATGCGTTTGGTTACCATTTTGTCCATAGAATGCATCGAGCATAGCAGTATAGCGACCCGGTTTTAGGTTTGGGCTGGCGCAAGAAGTGTTGGTACTAGTCCCTCCTTCCATTTGTATCTTCTGTTGTACTGTTTTTATACAGGTGGCAAACAACCTCGTTTGACCTAACAATGCCAACGAAGAAGTGGGATTAGTAATTATGTTAGCCACTTGGTGGCCAAACATGTCTTTGATGATGACACTGCCGGCAGGATTTTCAAATACGTTGCCATTATTCTTAAGGGCGTATGCAACCATCTTTGGCTGTTCATTCGTGTCGATAAAGACAAAACTGCCAGTGGTCCCATTAGTGTCGGAGTTGTAGGCACCGAATTTCTGTAGAGACATATTTTCATGGACCGTACCTGGGACGGATGCAAACACTAGTGTCACACCGGATGCATTTAACGCAACGTTACCGCCAGCGGCACCGCCTGCTTGATATAGGATGGCGCTATAGTAGCTTCCGGCACCCTGATTCTTTGGGATATGGATACTGTAGTTGATCGTAGAAGTGCCACCCTGCGGTATGGTTACGTTCTGCGGTAGTGTGGTAAATGGCTTAAGTGACCATGCAGTTTGGGGAGCATTTGCAGCCAGAAAGAGTTTAGGAGCCCCAGACTGATCGCTAAAGGTAAAATCTATCATCCGCAGGGACAGGCTCAGAGGTGCGTCATTATTCAAGTTACCTATCACCAGCTTATCAGTTATAGTTTGACCTGGATTAATAACGTAATTCTTCCGTGGAGTTATGCTAAGTGCAGAAGAGTCACCAGACGAGGAAGAAGACTGCGTAGCGGCCGATGCCGGCATAACACTTACCACCATTAACAACAGCGCCAGTGTGGCACTAAGGTAGCTGGAAAAACGTTTCATGTATGTATTCACCTCTTAACTTGCTAACAATAAGCGGTATTTTATCATTAAAACCGACCGGTGCATATGTAAGTGACTGTTGTGGTATAGACACCGGCGCGCAGATCAGGCGGGACATTTACTATATAGGTAACTGTGTAGCGACGGACGAGGCTCACATTAGGAGCTTCCGCCACCACATCTCCATCTTTATACATAAATTCGTTGGGGTTAGCATAATCGGGCATCGCTATGGCATTGGTCGAATCACCGTCTGGGTCAGAGCCTAGCGCCGGCGAGGTATTCTGTACTAGGTTTATGCCAAACTGGCTATTGCCCGGTGCGCTTACCGTTGGTGTAGCAAGCGGATCTATCACGTTCGTTCCAGCCTCCATGCCCGGCCCGTTGGCAGTTATAGCAAAGCCACCCGATGCATTAGTACCGACCGCCATTTGCGACGTAGCCGTCAGCACGTTATTAGGATCCAATGTTCCTAGATCAGTGACATTACCGCCAGATGTCGTTTTACAGTCTGGGCTCACCTGCTGCGCTACACAAAATACCATTGTCGGCGGTACCTGCGTCTCCAGAATTATGGGCTCAGTCACTTGGTTGATTACCGATCCTAAGTCGACCACGGCTCCGGACGCGTCAGTACTGGCGTAATCGCTTAGCCGAGCTGAGAACGAATTTGCGGTATCTATGGGGTTAACTATGTTATCAAACGTATATGCTGAGGGGGTCTGCCCTACCACGCCGGGCGGGCGTGTTAACACAATCTCATTCGTCGTCTGCGACAATATGCTATACCCAGTTTCACCTGTCTGATCGACAAGCGTTGCATTTGACACGTCCAGACCTGCGGGGGTTACACATGGGTCATACGGGATAGGATCGTCACAAAATTTAATATCTACGGAGCCTATGGACGTTTGAGTAGTATAAGTAAGCGAAATGGCGTACTTAGTGTTTGCACTCGGATTACTGTTATAGATGAACAGCGAGCGGTCAGTAAAGCGAATGACGGCAGATGCCTGAGATGTGAAGATAACAAAGCTGCACAACAGCAACAACACCGTCTGCGCTATAGCCAGACGGTGGGGCAGCAGGCCCACACTCAGCCGCTTTAACCTTTGCATGTACCTATTGTACTAAACCGTAAGCAACTTACTAAGTAATCTGCACGTTCCCTATTTCTGTCATTCTTGCGCCAGCGAAAACCTAGGCTAATAGTTTTGCTGGCTACGGATCGAATCATTCAAGACCCCCTCGAAACGCTGATTTAGTCCTGTTCTCTTTAACAATCAAAGCTCGGAAGCCCCAAGTCTTTGACGAATTAGCCATGTCAAGTTAAATTACTTGAACTAGTTAGTAGCCTAATCTTCCCAACTTGTAGTTCCCGGAATCAGAGTAGCCATACCATATTGCACCATCCGGGCCAGTAACCATACCGTAATCGACAGAGGGGCTTGTGCCGGGAAGAATGTATGACGTTACACTGCCAGAGGTCGAGATACGGTAA
>JAICKY010000033.1 GCA_025927655.1 Candidatus Saccharimonadota bacterium
AAGGGTAATACGCCTTGCGGCGGAGCAACAGCTCGCCTGTACCTTCGGTTCCAGGCATCGCTCTCATAGTCTAAAGGGGGAACCTCCGTTGGGGTTCCCCTACGCTGCGCCCAGCGAAGCTGGGCTTGCTACCGCCTCCGGGTTTGCAGACCGGGGGTTGTGAGTGCTGGTATAGATTCCTGTCACCCCTGTTTTATTGGGTTTCCCACAGTTCTCCTCATACTTTTCCACTGGCAAAAACGATAGCTGTATGTCAATATGTGGTCATGGTTTGCATATATTGCGCTTCCAAAACAAACGTCACCAATTCCCGCCCTCAGAAGCGGCTCATGCAAGTATGGCGTCGCAGACACTGCACCAGCTGCGGCGCACTGTTTACGACTAACGAGGCAGTAGACCTGAGCACCAGCCTGGTTGTACGGCACGCAAACGGCCCCGTAAGGCCGTTTAGCCGCGATAAGCTGTTCGTGAGCGTATTACGAGCCGTAGGACACCGCAGCGAGCCTATACAGGACGCTGGCGCGCTCACCGCCACCATAACCGCAAAGCTGCTTCACTCCACCGCTACAGCGGCCATAGCTCCTGCCGACATCATAAAAACCACCCTGACCGCCTTAAACCACTTCGACAAAGCCGCCGCAGTCCAATACCAGGCCTACCACAAAACTGCTTCTTGAGACTCGGCCATCCGGAACGACCCTGGTTTGATCTGTCTGTGGATACGACAATACCACTTCCGCCGAGGAAGAGACGACGAAACTTGCCCGAGCCCCACTGGGGCGAGTTGTTTTAACAATTGTAGATTTGCGTAACAGCCAACCAAAAGTTGAAGGGAACAGGGGCCGCACCCTCGTCCTAAGACAAACCTGCGGGACTATTACCCCACAAAGCAGGTTTTGTGGGGACCCCGTTTTTCTACGCGACGCCCCGTTGCCGGGTCTGCTACTTTTCCGCTACCGCTCCCAACGCTTGACCCAGAACCCAGAAATAACTTACCGGCGGAGTTCCGTAGTGCCGCCGGACTCCTTCACCACCACTTTGTCCGTTACATCAAACTTGGTTAGATACCACTTGAACATTAGGCGGGTCTGCGAGTTAAAGGCTGCCAGCGAGTTATAAAACAGCGTGGTCAGCGGGAAATATACCCATTGCAGCACCATAAATATAGTACGGTGACGTTTGTAGCGAGCGGGTTTTGGAGGCAATGTGCGCAGCGCCATAAAAACCGTAATGATCAGCGCGATGATACCAACGGTCTGTACCCGGCTGACGATAAGCGGCAGTTCGTTGGCCGTAAAGCTCTTCGGGTGGAACAGCGCCGGTACAAAACCACTCACCAGTATCAACACAGGGCCTACCGCCCAGGTAACATGGCCCTCCAGCAAGCGCCAGAATTTCGTCCACAAATCCCATTTAGGAATTTTATTCTTCCGGAAAAAGCCATATTCCGCTACGTACGCGACATCTGATGCACCGTAGGTCCAGCGGCGCAGCTGATAGAATTGCGCCCGCAGTGTCTTACGGTAGCTTTCCGAAAGCACCGCGTCTTGCGAAATTGGCAGGTGCAGCGGCAGCACACGGTAGCGGCCATCAAAGGCAAAATACGATCGCCAGAACTGGTGGCCGTCCTCCACAGGCGTACGAGCCGACCAAAAATCGGTCTCGATAAGCGCCGCCATCGGCTGAGCATGCGATGAGAAGTTGCGCAGCGCGTGCAATCGCAGCGAAACCACCAAATTGAATAACGAGTTTCCAGTTGCCAGTACGCGCATAGGCGCTGGTGCATCCCAGATGTTGTTCGTGTACAGCGCAACCGGCTGGTACGAAGCATGGACCGGGTCCGGCGCAGCAACATACACATACGAAAGCGCATTCAGATAGTTTTTGTCGGGACGGTTGTCAGCATCAAGCGTGGTGACCAGTACACGCAGCGGATCAATGTCGCGGTCCCGCAGATATTGCTTCAATTTGCGGCCGGCAAAGTTTATATTGCCGCCCTTGCCCAGCATCTCGCCCGGCAGTTCCGGGTGTTTTATAGCCATAGTGTCCATAAAGACATCTTTGGCTTTGTATTCGGCGACTAGTGCCTGTGCGAGCTGCTCAGTCTCTTCGCCAGCCCGGCCTTCGTACGCCAATATGAACAAGACATTTTTCATATTGTAATTACTGGCAAGCACTGATTCGATGGTTGGCTGCAATACCTCGCGCGGCTCTTTGTAGGTCGCAATAATAACAGCGTGGACAACTTCGCGCGGCGGCATTAACAGGGGCCGCACCTGCGTTCGCTGCAAGGCGTCCAAATGCCACTTCGGGCGCTTGACCTTACTGCTGCTCACCTTGCCGTCCTCTAGTTCGCGCAACATCTGTGCCCACGGCAGCTTCTGGTGCGTGCGCATAACATGATACCCGTGCAATGCCCGCACTGCTCCGGCCATACCGCGAGCAAAATTAATCAGCAGGTATATCAATATAAATACTGCCGCCAGCGTCACGTTAATAAAGCTGAGAGCGACCGGCAGCACCAACATAAAGTACGACAGCGCACCGGGCAAAATCTCAAAAAGGCGGTAATGACCGTGACGATCTTTTTCGTAAGGGATCTCAAAATTAGACATAGTACGTCTTAGCGTAACACCAGTAATGCATTACTGACCACAATCAGGAAGAGCAGTAACGGCACGGTAAGCGCCAAAACCACGAGCGAAAGCTCGCGTTTTACCGGGTACGAGCGATACGAAAGGACCAGGCTAAGGCCAAAAATAAGCACCGCTGCAACGATAAAGCTGATGATGTCCCGCACCGTACCGGTAGTGTACCGGTCGATACCAAGTGACGCGCGGTACGAAACAATATAGTTACTAGTTCCCTGTCCGCTGCCTAGTTTGAGCAAAATAAGCACAATTGACGCCAACGTCAAAAAGGCCGTGCCGCTTACCAGCAGGAGGGCTGTTCTATCTTGAAGGAAGTGCTTTTGTGTGGCCATTAGTCGTACCTATTGTAGCAGAATTACGCCAGTATACGACACCAGTACAGAACGACCTTAGCGTGGAATCCTAGCTATCCGCGGTATACACATAGAAAGCAAAAGGCCGGTCTTCGACCGGCCTTTTGCTTGGTGCGGTGTTGTATTCAAAGTTATAACCTGTCTACAGATAAACGAGGCAAAGCCGAGTCTTTAGTGCAAGGGGTAATGGCGTAACGAATTTACTTCGTTACAGCCCTTTGGGGAGCCAGGTTCCCCTGATAGTGGTGCGGGTATCGGGAGTCGAACCCGAATCTCGACCTTGGGAAGGTCGCATAATAGCCGCTATACGATACCCGCGTCACCCCATAATAACAGGTAATGCCTGATTTTGAGGAGGGTTATACCGAGACGTCAGCAAATCAATAGTCTCTAGCTCGATTTTAACCCGGTCCGCCGCCCGATTACGCAGCATAACATTATGCCGGCAGGCATCGGGGTTATTAGCGAAATAAACCAGAACCACCTTGGCCTCAGGGAATTCGGCCATCGCAAACTCCCGTATAAGCGTCTCTTCTTCGGGGACACAGTAGCGAATGTCTGCGATGGCTACGTTCTGCCCCGCAGCCATCGCCGCTACTAACTTTGGATAAGTTGGGCTGAGGCGCGGTTCCGACTTAGCACGCGATTCTAAACCGTCCGCTTTGGGCGCTCCCTTCTGATAGTCATCAAAATAACAATCGACCACATGTTCAGCCTGCGCTCTTTCGAGATAAGTCGTCTTTCCCGAACCCGGCATACCGATAACGACGTAAAGTGATTGTTCAGTGCTAATCATACTGTTTGGAGCCACCTGCCGGGATCGAACCGGCGACCTTCTCGTTACGAATGAGATGCTCTACCAACTGAGCTAAGGTGGCATACTGGGGCCGCATAAAGCGAATAACTTCCCTGCCGACCGCATCATTATACAAGCAACTGCCGCCATCTTACAAACAGAGGCAACGCAGGTGTACAATGAGTGCAAACCAAGGAGTATCACCCATGTTGCAAGAGTTTAAAAAATTTGTACTGCGCGGGAATGTCGTAGATCTGGCGGTGGCAGTTGTAGTCGGTGCCGCATTCGGAGCCGTGGTAACTGCGCTGGTAAAAGATTTTATAACCCCGCTAATCGCGGCCGCCCAAGGTCATCACGATTTCTCGGCACTGTATTTCACCGTCCACGGCAGCAAATTCATGTACGGCGATTTTGTGAACACCGTCATATCATTCCTGTCTATCGCGGCTGTCGTGTTCTTTCTGGTTGTGCAGCCCCTGAACAGATTGCAAAACCTGACGACTCGCAACAAAACGCCCGTAGAACCAGCTGACCGCAAATGCCCGGAATGCCTCAGCAGCATTCCCAAAGCCGCCACCCGCTGCGCCTTCTGCACCGCCAAGGTGACACCAATCACCAAGTAGCCGCTAACAGTTACACGCGCTGCAACTTAAGGGGATTGCTTTTTACGTTCCCTACTGGTACACTTACCCCTGTTACTTTTGTAAATATTTACAATCAATGTGGGTTCGTAGTGAAGTGGTTATCACGCCTCCCTGTCACGGAGGAGATCGCCGGTTCAAATCCGGTCGGGCCCGCCATGAAATTGACATACTATCACTTTTGTGATAGTATTTTTATGTAGCCATTTAAAGTAAAAAGTCTAGGACATGTATAAAAATAACCCAAACAACCTTAAGTCCTCATCACCCAATAGCCTGCGAAGAAAAGTAGGCATGGCGGCAATAGGCTTAACATTAGCCGGTATAGCTACATTTATCGGACACGAAATCGAGAAGCCTGCACCCCCTGCGACTACCGAAATAAGCACGAGCCAACAAGCGGCCCTCGATAAAACCGCGGCCAACACTACTATGCGGCTGCTAAATGATAAATTTGCCTTAGATAAGCAAGTTGTGGTGTCCGCCGATATGACAACTGTGACTGTTCAACAGGACAAGCCTGATACTGCTATAACGCACGACTACTACTCGACTCTAAAATTTGCATTTGAGGGAGCAAGTCAGGGCACTAGCTCGGCCGACGTCGAAAGATTCCTGCAAGGTCGTCCTCACATTGAGAGTATAAGTGTGAGTAAGAACGGTACATTCACACTAGGCGTCGGCAACTTTGATTCGGATCAACCTAGCACAACAGTACAGATACCCACTATAGCTCTGAATCCACATAACGACGCTGTCCCACTAAGTCAATATACAACGTACCAGCAAGCACTCATAATCGCGAATGGCGTAAATGGCGGTGATTCACCTGGCGGCATACCGTCATACGACCAAGGTGAATTATTACCGAGTGATGTTCCTAGCTCCCTGTATTCATAGGACGGGATTTGATCAAAACGAATCGTTTCCCGGTAATACCCATCGTTGGGCTATTTGCCTTCAATGAGCATGGCGAGCTGTTACTACTCCAACGCCATTCAGAGGATTTGGGTGGTGGACAGTGGGGTACGCCTGGTGGTCGTATCGACCCTGGCGAAGAGGCATATGCCGCAATACAGCGTGAAGTGTATGAAGAAACTGCTATCGAAGACTTAAAGCTAACTATGCTCGGTTCACACCTCATACACATGCCTCATGGCACCGTCCATATGACCAGCTATACGGCGAACATCTCAAGCGATACTAATATCCTGCTAGATCCTGATGAGCATCACGCCTACGCCTGGTTTAAACTAGAAGGGTTACTAGAGGAAGATAATATCCTCTGGGGTATTCCAACCATTCTGAGAGACTTCGGCTTGTTCTCCGACTTCGACAATGACCCTACGCTCGCAGATGGCAGCTCACTAGAACTACTGAAATAATTCCACACGGCTTCAGCCACGGTCCGCCAAGATGCTTATGTTTAAATCACCTCTTATGCGGAGGTGATTTTTTGTTGTGGTTGCGCTTGACGAGAGTAATACCATTGTGTATACTTTGGTATATGAGTACGCTCGATAAAACTATTTTTAATGTGAAGCTCGATAAGTCACTTAAACATGACGCCCAGGCTTTGGCGGACGAACTTGGCGTACCGCTCTCGACGGTCGTTATAGCCAATCTAAAGGAGTTTGTGCGGAGCCGTTCGCTGCTTATTTCGGCACTGCCCCGTCTTAAACCGGAGATTGAGGCCGAACTCGGTGAAGCTATCACTGATTATCGTAAGGGCAAGAATGTCTCGCCCGTCCTACATGGCGCAAACTCGGTGGCTGACTATCTCAAGAAGCTATGAACGTCGTTTTTCATAAGCGTTTTGAGAAACTGGCAGCCAAGCTACCCCAAAAGGTAAAACAAAAGATGGTTGAGCGAATATCGCTGTTCGCCCAAGACCCGCTGAATCCGCAGTTACGTGTCCACAGTTTATATACACCATACAAAGGTAGTTTTAGCATTGATATTACTGGCGACTACCGAGCTATATATGAGCTAATTGACGACGAGACCGCATTATTTACACACATTGGCACGCATAGTCAGTTATATAGATGATTCAGCAACTTGTTGAAGCATTTTTGGCCATCTTAATGGCCGTGGCTGGCTGCTTAACACTACTGAACAAAAAACGTTATCTGTTATACGAAATGCTGTTTATATACACGTCCCACTTCACGACACTGTTGCCGCACTGGCGTTGCGTTAATCTTTTGTAGCTGGGCGGTCTGAAGGTAGTTCCAAACCTCTTCAGTCAGATCCGCCATCTGACCCACCTGCACTTCAATCCAATCCAAACAAAACCAAACATAAGATAACCGGCGTAAGCCGGTTATTCCTTGTCCCCCTCTAAAAAAGGCGGCATACTTTTCCCTGGTTACTCATCTTACAAAACAAACAAGGAAAA
>JAICKY010000024.1 GCA_025927655.1 Candidatus Saccharimonadota bacterium
ACAACGATTTTTATAATATGAACGAGACTATTGGCCGCCGGCTGACGGAAAAGAATGTGAAGGCCTGGGGCAAGCCGAACCTGTTTCTGATAGACGGCGGCAAGGGCCAGCTGGACGCGGCGATCCGGGCACGTGACGATCAAGCTGCGGCGTGGAATCCGGCGCTAGCCAGCATTCCATTCGTAGGCCTAGCCAAACGGGAAGAGCAAATTGTAATTCAGAAAGACAAAAGCAATGTAACGCTGGATACGCAGGCGATGCACCGGCTGGGCGGCTTTGCCACCGAATCGGATGATTTTATATTGGTCAACCTGCCGCACAATACGAATGTCGTGAAGCTGCTGCAACGGATTCGGGATGAATCGCACCGCTTTGCAGTCACCTACCATTCGGTTTTAAAGGTAAAACACCAGACGGCAAGTGTGCTCGATGATATTCCAACCATTGGACCTGCTACGCGCAAAAAGCTCATAAAAACCTTCGGCAGCATGCGCGGCGTGCTGCAAGCCAGTGACGCGGAACTGGTACAGCTACTCGGTGAAAAGAAGGCGGCCATACTCACACAATATCTTCGCCCGTTAAAGCATGAATAAAAGGGGCGACTACTTACTTTAGTCATCAATGGCGGAGTCCCCGAAAAATTATCATTGCAGTTAAGCCCTGACTTGGACCGGACTCAGGAAAGAGTTGCCCAGGCGGCGCAGGCTTTCTTTGACGCGCAGTTCTTTTAGGGCTTGCCCCTCATGGTAGCCGTATCCATAGCGCTTACGCTATACTCATTGCATGACGGCGCGAACGCATGATGTTGCGGCAGCGACAGCACTCGCAGTGCTGGTACTGGCCTATACCCCTGAATCGCTACGGCTTTCTACTTTACTGCTGGCGCTACTGGCGAACCAGCTTGGGGGGATTGCTCCGGATATTGATCAGCCCACCGCTCCGTTGTGGCGTAATCTGCCGGAAGGCCATTTCGTGGGAAAAGCGTTCGGTAAATTGCTTGGCGGCCATAGGTTCATTAGCCACTCGCTGCTTGGTTTGGCGCTGTTCGGGTGGCTTAGCAATGTGCTGCTGCATTTTTTGCACCCCATTATGCCCCATGTGGATGTACAGCTGGTGTGGTATGCGTTTTTGATCGGCTATGTTTCGCACCTTTTCATGGATAGCCTGACCAAAGAAGGCGTGCCGTGGCTGCTCCCGATCCCATTCAAATTTGGTTTGCCACCGGTACGCAAACTGCGCATAACCACTGGCAAAGCTATGGAAACGTTGGTGCTGTTGCCGTTGCTGGTCGTGTTTGATATATGGCTTTGCGCCAGCCATTATGATCAGTTTACGACTATGCTGCGACACATTGTTCGCTAGCAGCTGGCGGGCCTGCCGTACAAAGCCGTCAAGCCACCGAAAATCAGACCAGATATAATGCTGAACGACGAAAATTAGTCTTTGCTACCAAAAATTCTGCGCCAAATCTTAGCGGCGATAACAGATACAATGAGTGCAATAGAAACATCTATCAACAGACCGAGTGGGTTGAACTGCGAAGCGCGTCCGGACACAGCTGACTGCGCTGTACCGTCACAGGTGGCATGCTGCGTTGTGGTGGTGGAGTAGGTGTACGTGATGGGCGAGCCGGCACGTGAATTATAAACCAGCGTTGTCGTGACATTGCCTGGGGTGTTTAAACATGCTAACGATTGATCGCCACTGGATGAACCTTGGGAACTACCCGGAAAACTTTCGAAAGTTTTCCCTGGGATGAACGGCGAAACAAGCAAACCTGTAAGCACCATAAACACGATCAAACCTACCAATCCGGCATGCGCAGTTTCGATATGTGACGTAGGCTGCTTTGGTGGTTTGTGGTGCGGGTGAGGTGAAAGGTCTCGTGCGCCTGGCTCAGTCGGCAAGGGTTCGGCAGCTATCGCTGGCGGAGTGGGTTGCTCAGCGGGGGGCAAGGGGCCTTGAATGGGCCGTGATGGAGTGAATGGCGTATGAGCCTGCGGCATAGGTTTTGCCGCCGCTGGTATGGGCGCTGGTGCGAGTGTTGGCACGCTGCTGACCGCTGGATTTGGAGGTAGTGGAGCTGTGGCTGGCCGGGCCGGTTGCGTTGGAGCGTGGGTGGGATTAACCGGCCGGGTGGTGAAATCACTAAATACTCGCCGCTGAGCAGGGCGTTGCGGCGCACCGGGCACTGATCGCTGCGGCACTACATCTTGTGGAGAATTGTTAGGTTCCATATACCCACCATGGTTACATTACGTACCAGTATTGAACGAAATCGCAATAATTACAACCAGCGTACTCCTGAAGCCGGCTGTAATCACACAGGTGTTGGGCACCCTGATGCTGCAGCAGGGCTGCCTATAGGCTGGTATCGGCACGTCAGGTGTATAATGACGGCTATGTCAAAGGCATCTCGGGCTATTATCATAGAAAACGGCAAAATGCTGGTGATGCACCGTAACAAATACGGCAGCCAGTATTTTACACTAGTAGGCGGACGGGTGAGCGAAGGCGAAACACTGGAGCAGGCGCTTGTCCGTGAAGTGCAGGAAGAAACAGGTCTCACCGTTACAGGCGTACGGTTGCTGTTCATAGAGGAACACGCCGCCCCGTATAACGAGCAATATATTTTTTGGTGCGAGGTAGCGCCCCATGACGAGGTCGCTATTCAGTCTATGTCCGAAGAGGCGATGATGAACCGGCTAGAAGCCAACGTGCACACGCCAATGTGGGTAGGTCTTGAGTCTTTTAAAACGCTGGCATTTCGTACTCCTGCACTACAGAGAGCGATTGTAGATGGGCTGAAAAAGGGTTTTCCCGCAGAACCTGTAAAATTGTGACGTATCTGCGGCCTTTGCGTGTAAGCTAGAACCGGTTTTTCATCGCTTTATACACCATGAGATCTACATGCAGGCGGCGTAGTCTATAATGGTGATTATGAAAAGGGATGTGAGCGCCGCACTACAGGGAGAAGTCAAACGCTACGCGGGTAATGGGCGCAAGTTTGGGTACCCGACGGCCAACATTAATGTGCCGACGCCGCTTGCAGATGGGGTCTATTTTGGGTTTGCGAGCCTGGGTGATTACGAACACCAACCAGCACTGATCTTCATCGGCACCCCGATCACCGTGGGTGATACTGTTCGCCGGGTGGAAGCCCACCTGCTGGACATCGCCGATATTGATTATTACGGACAGCAGCTGGCACTAGAGGCCGAATATTTCCACCGGCCCAACCAAAAACTCGACAGCATTGATGCGCTGCTCGATATAATGAAACAAGACGAAGCGGCCGCCCGAAGTTGGTTCGCGGCAAAAGAGCTTGCGTAGCGAGGCATTTTCGCGGATACTTACAGGTATATGTTTACGGGGATTATTACTGACACAGCGAAAGTTGTCCGTTCCAGCTTGTCTGATGCGGGTTTGACTATGACATTTACACGGCCAAAAACGTGGACCGACATGGTGCTGGGCGAATCGGTTTCGACTAATGGTGTTTGCCTAACTGTCTCGGCGCTGCGTGCTGATGAATATGAGTGTTTCCTGATGCCTGAAACGCTGCACAAAGCTTCTTTTGGCATAGCGGTTCCGGCGGTGGTTAACCTGGAGCGTCCGATGGGCGTGAGCGACCGGTTTGGCGGCCATTTCGTGCAAGGTCACGTAGACGGCGTGGGAACGGTTTCGGACATCGATACCAGTGATGGCTATGTGCTGTCGGTGGATTTTCCGATGGAGTACGCCGACCTTGTTATCGATAAAGGTTCTATTACTATTAACGGTGTCTCACTCACGGTCGTAAACCCCACAGATCACACGCTGAGCGTCGCACTTATCCCGCACACGCTGGAATCGACCATACTGAAAGGCCTGCAAGCGGGCGACCCGGTCAATCTGGAATTTGACATGGTTGGCAAATATATCGTGAATATTATGAGACAAAGAGCAGGCCATGCAAAAAGCGCAAAAGCCTGAGGCTACGCCATTTGATGCTCATGACTGGCATCTCGGTCTGGTCGTCGCGCAGTTTAATACGCATATCACCGGTCAGCTATTGGAAAGCGCGGTTCAGCGTGCGGCAGAGTATCAAATCCCAGAAACTAATATTGATATCATGCTGGTAGCTGGCGCTATTGAAATCCCGCTAGTATTGCAAAAGCTTGCCACCAGCAAGCGCTATGACGCACTCCTGGCAATTGGCTGTGTTATCAAGGGCGATACTCCCCATTTTGAATATGTATGCAAGTTTGTCACCGAAGGCGTTTTGCAAGTGCAGCTGGACACGGCTACGCCGGTTGGCTTCGGTGTGCTTACGTGCAATGACGAAGCTCAGGCCGAGGCGCGTGCCGCTCTGGGCGGCGAGCACTTGGATGCTGTCTTGCAGCAGGCCAGAATCCTCAGATCTCTTAAATAGTTTCGCTCCAGCTACGAAAATACCTCCGTACAAAACGGAAGTGTATGATGGGAGGCTTTTCTCGACGAGGCGGCTTATTATGCCATGAAGCTGATAAAGCCGCTGCCGGTAGTGTTTGTGGGCGTGCCATAAGGGCCAAGATACCCCGTCGTTGAAAGCCCGATGTCATCCATCCAAAACGGGGCGACGTTGGCTTGGTTGCTCACTTGTCCGAAGCTGTAAAGACCAGGAGGGCCGAAGGTATTTTGCACGGCGGTCGAGGTGAGCATCTCGTCCGGCACCTGGCCATCCATTGCCGTGGTAAATGTTTTGAGTTGCATTTGGCCGACCGTTGCCGAGCCGATCAAGAGTCCCTCAACCCGAAACCACGCGTTGAGCGGAATCGCATTGGCAGTAGTGATAACGGCTGAGCCAGTCGCGTTAAAAAACTCCACCTTGCCTGTGGGTGATATGGCGACCGTCGCGCACGTGTTGCTGCCGCTGCTGTTCGCGAAACCAATAAACCGAAAGAGGGCGCTCGGGATCGCCGTAAAGTAAAGATACGTGCGGAACCAAACCTGCGGTACCGCTCCTATGGACGTCGACCACCGGTTGAGGGATTGAACGCTGTTGATGCCGGTAGCGATCTTACACGCCATTGTGCCGTGCGCTACATGTGTATTGTCGAAAACGTCCACGGCACCACTGGCAGCGGTGGCCGTTATTGCATCAAAGAAATTTCCCGAGGCACCACCAGTGTTGCCGCTAACGAGCGGTGTTAGCGCGGCGCCGTTGGTACCGCCCTCAAAGCTGTTTGTGAGCACTGTCATATTAAAATCCGTTCACAAATGCCATACAGTACCACAATGATGTGGTCGCGTTGTACACGAAACCGATCAGATCGCGCTTGGCAGCCGTGGTAGTGAGCGTGGGGAGGGGGATACCACTGCTAAACGCGTAGCCGGCAGCATAACTCAGTGTCCGCGCGCCAGTTGCATCTTGGATCACTTCGAACATAATCCTCTGCGCATCGGTAGGGTTCGTCGGCAGCCCAAGCGTGCGGTTGCCACTCAGGGTTACCCGAAAATGGTTGCCTTTCGACGCATCGACGGCAATTGTTGTGGCATCGGTGAGTGTGAAAACCTCCGGTGCGATTGCGATTGTGAGTGATGAGCCGTTAACCGTTGCTACTCCTCCACCTCCGCCACCAGATGCAGGTGCCCATTTTACACCGGCTGCTTGGGTTGAATCCGCGGTAAGCACCTGGCCATCGCTGCCAACGGCGAGATTAGTGACCGTACCGCTAGCAGTGGCGGCAAGGATATCACCTTTGGCCGTTACGGTGCTTGATTGCACGGCGCCCGTAATGCGTGTGTCATTGCCTGCGGCAACGGTGCTAGTACCAGTGCCGACGTTCAGGGTTGCGCTGGTGCCGAGACCAAGATTAATACGGGCGGTTTCTGCGGTACCGGACAGTTCGCTCAGGTTGTTGCTGGTGGTAAGTTTACCGCTTAGATCGGTAGTAAGACCAGATATCTTGCTCTCTGCAATAGCTGCGCCTGCCGCAATATCGCTGTCAGTTATATTCAGTGCAGCGAGCTTGCTTTTAGCAATTGCCGCACTGGCGGAGATATTAGCATTTACGATGGTGCCGCTGGCAATCTGGGCTGTCGTTACGGCGCCGGAGGCGATTTTGGTTGTTGTTATCGCGCCGCTGGAGATTACCGGTGTGGCAGCTGCTGTGCCGGAGCCTCCAAGATCCCCTGCCAAACGGATCAAACCATTCGTTGATGTGGTGGCGTCGGGCGCACCGGAGCTGGCTATGCCGTCAACGTAATCTTTGCTTGCTGCCTGACCACTTGTTGTTGGAGCGGGAACAAGGGGTGATACGGAGAATGTCTTAACGCCGGTGACTGTTTCGGCCCCGGCAAGGTGTACTACACTGGCATCTTGCGCGTAGGCGCTCAACGTACCATCGGTGCGTATTTTAAGTGCACCGTTAGTATTATGCTCAACTGTCAGAAAAGTATTGAGGATATCTCCCCAGGAGCCGTCATCTGAACCTGGAACTGGAAGCCGTGTCATGACAGATTGTCCTTATCTTATTGCTTATGACTTTATGTAACCATGATAGGCGATTGCCGCGGAAAACACAACGGAGTCAGGTTATTTTTATGAGCAACCCCCGTTACTTTCTGGAACAACGGCCGTACCGCTAGTGGTCACGTTGCCGCTCCACGTGCCCCACGTTGCGCCGGATTGCAAACTACAATTCCCATACGTTGACCCGCCAAATGTATTGTTTTCGACATCCACACCGTTAGAATTTTCGTTGTATAGAGCGTACGAACCACCCTGTAGGTAATTGCCGAGTACCTTATTGCCGCTGGAGTTTGGGCTGGATTGATAAAAGATAGCCGAGGTAGCATCACTCGCTGCGACAATATAGTTATTTTCGTAGGTAATGTTGTTGCCGCCCTGGCTGAACAATCCGTCGCCGTGGCAGATGAGATTCCCGCTACAGGTGTTATCCTGCACGTAGATTTCACTACTTTCGATGATGCTGCCGCCGCCCGGGTCAAGACCCTGTGAAAAACCCTGAATGAGCGAATGGCTGACATGCATCGGTACGTCCCCGGTATATTCATAGATGCCGCCAATGTCCGAGCCGCCCGTATAGTGAATGACGCTTGGGCTTGTCTCGAACGTTGCGTAGCTGGCCGTAATCGTAGACCCGGCATTAGGCGAGGCACAGGCGTTGTCGACATCAAACCATGTCTGGCTCGGATACCAGTCGAAGATGCTGTTTGTTAAGGTGAGCGAATCGCACCCGGTCCAGTACAAGCCGCCTTGGATATAGACGTGATCAAGCGTAAGGCTGGCGTCGTTACAGCGCATATATTTATACGTCTGATTCCAGGAACAGTCTGTGCCAGGCGGAACTTGACCGTTTGCTGCCGAGTAGACGGTAAGCGCTGTAAGCGAGCCACGGTACCCTTGGGTACCGGGCTGTACGTAAGAGGTGGTTTGGGGTGGTGAACTTCCTCCGCCGCCTGTTGACCCGCCCCCTCCAGACCCAGACCCGGCATTACCCGTCGGGCTGTTGGTTGCGGCGCCCTTAGTGGCTGTAGGTGTTGCTGGCTTGTTTGTAGCTGTTGTATCGGATCCTTGAGCAGGCATACCAGACGCTTGCGCAGATGGTCCTGTGGCCGAACCCTGTGACTGACTGCCGTTAGGCGCTACGTGCTTGCCGTTTGTAGATGGCTTCTGAGTACTGTGATGGGACATGAGTAGTACGGTTGTTGTGATTCCGCCTGCCAACACTACTGCTAGGGCTGCGTACAGGATTTTTGACCGCCGCGCGGTCCATAAAGCTGCAAATGTGGTACGGGGCGGCTCGAATGTGCCAACGTGAATGCCGGAGGTATCTTTAGGCGAAATCTGATCTGTTTTTGTCATGTTAGTCATGCTTATTAAAGCATAAAAAGTTATCATTTAGCTAGGTACTATCTAAGTTAGCAATTTTGCTCATGGTTAGGTATACTCAAGACATATCTGTAAAGGGGTAATAGATGGTCCGTTTGCCAGTTCCAGGTTCTGATGATGGCACTTGGGGTAATTTGCTCAATAGCTTTTTAGAAGTTGCGCACAATGCCGATGGTACGTTGCAGGGCAGTGCAGTACAAAACGCCGGTGCTCTCATGGCAGGGCAGTCCGGCGTAGCTAATGGTGTGGCATCGCTGAATGGCAGCGCCTTGGTGCCGACTGCGCAGCTTGGAAGCGGTACGGCTAGCAGCGTCAATTTCTTGCGTGGTGATGGTGCATGGGTTACGCCGCCGGGCAGTGGTGCGGTTACCAGTGTCTTCACTCGCACGGGTGCGGTAACTGCCCAGAGCGGCGATTATACCGCCGCGCAGGTCGGGGCTTTGCCGTCGACCAGCGACCTTTCGGCAGTTGCATCTGCCAATGCAACGGCTGGCAATGTCAGCATGAATACCCACAAGATCACGAATCTCGCAAATGGTTCGGCTGCAAGTGATGCGGCAGCTTTTGGACAGGTTCCAACTAGCGCCAGCAGTATCGGCGGGTTACTCGCGTCGAACAATCTCAGCGATGTGGCTGACGCCGGTTCTTCCCGGGCGCACCTCCGCATTCCAACATTAACACCGGCTGCCTGCGTAGCGACAAGCAATGTTTCACTTTCGGGTTTTCAGACAATTGACGGCTACACGCTGGCTAGCGGCGATCTCGTGCTGCTCACGGGACAAACAACGGCGAGTCAAAATGGGCTCTGGACGGCGGCTAGCGGCAGCTGGACCCGCCCAAGCGAATTTGCCCCGGCACTTACCGTTAAGGGCCGAACGTGTGCGGTCCTGAATGGTACGGCTCACGCTAACTCTTCCTGGGTCCTGAATGCGCCAACTGCCGGCATTACTGTCGATACAACTTCGCAGACATGGAGCAGCCAATCGGCGGCCGGTGGTGGTTCCTATGTAGCGGCGCCAGGGTCTACCGCCAACGAGCAGGGCTACGCGCCGCTCGTACTTTCGCCGTCGGGGACACCGCAATGGGGTATGCCATGGCAGTTCAACGTAATTGGCTACGGTGCCAAGGGTGACGGCGTATGCGTGTTGGACGGCGCTATGACTTCTGGATCGGCAGTGCTCACGTGTGCTACGAGTACACCGTTTACGAGCGCTGATGTCGGTAAGGCGGTCATGGTTAAGTACGCGATGAGTTCGGCGACCGGTACAACGCTCTGTACGACGATCGCCTCGTTTCAATCATCTTCGCAAGTCACGCTCAGTGCCAGTGCCAATACGACGGTCTCTGCTGCAACCGTTTTGTACGGTACCGACGACACCGTTGCCTTCCAAAATGCTGTCAATGCTGCTGTTACGTACGCGCAGGCGCACAGCCAGTACGCCGAGGTTACTATTCCGCCGCCAGACGGCGCGTTTTACGCTATTGCCGGACCGTTAAAAACAGGCGGCTCCACGCTTGGCAATGCGCAGATTACGCTTCCGATTATCGCCCCGACTGCCGCGAAAGTTACGCTTGTGTTGAACGGCGGTGAAAACAGTGCCGCGCCGCGTTACTGGGATCAGGCGTATCCGGCGTTCAATGGATCAACGCTCGTGAGCTTTGGTGTCTTTACTTCGACGATAGCTTCCAATACGCAATCACAATCGTATAGCTACACCAATAATGGCAACCCGGCAGTTATTGGCGGTCCGACCGGCAAAAACGGCTACGGTGTTAGCCGTAGTCCGCTTCCGCAATACAGCAACATGCTTATAACGGTTAAGGGCATCACCGTTCTGTCGCCGCACTCAACCTTTGGCATGATTTATAGCGCCTTCAACTTCCACGGTCTCGCCTGCGCCAACCTGTTCGATGTCAGCTATGGCACGATTGCTGTCGTTAATCTTGCAGCCAGCCAGACCACCCCCAGCCTCGACGATCTCACTACTATCTCGACTTTCTCGACGACATTGAGCATCGGCATCCTTATGCCCGGTGCCGGTAATAACGATTCAAGCCAGGTACGGAACCTTATCTGTCAGGGCGGCTACGCCTTTGGCTTCTTTGCAACAGAGCACACCGATATCCACGGTCTCACTATTCTCTATTGCTGGTCCGGCCTGTGCCTTATTGGTAATTATGGTGACGGTGGTATTGGTATTGGCGCCTTGCATGCGGTGCATGCCACACAGCTTTCTATCGAGGCGTGCAGCTATCACGTAAACGTCGTTGGTTCCGGTACTAATCAACCTACGTTTTTCGGCACATTAGATACCGAGGGAACCTTCCAGATGCGTGACGCGGCCTCAACGCTCAGCCCGGGCAATGGCCAGTACTTGCAAAACCTTCATGGTGAAATACATTTGACCGGTTCGCAGAGTAACGTCAACCTGGTAGGCGGCGCTACGTACAACGGGACGATGGCGAAGATCATTACCGATTGGTATCCACCTGGGCCGGCAGCCGCACCAAGCTTTACCTTAGGCACGGCGCAGATTAATGCCTTTGCTATTAGCTCCAACGCTATCGCCGGCTGGCGTCCGGCCACGGTCTATGCGTCAGGCGGCACTAACATCACCGCCATTCAGGTTAGCCAATACATGGGCGGCACCATAGCACCAACGATGACAACCATCTATAGCCAAACGGCCGGACCATTGCCATTCATAACATTCCGGCTTAGCCCGGGCCAATGGTGGGTGATAAAATCCGTCACGCCAGGGTCAGACACCGCTCCGGCCTTGCAGTGGGTTCTAGACTAGCTTTCATCTTAGTAATTAGACGCCGACAAAAGAAGGCAGAGCCTGCCTGGAATATCTTTTTACCGCAGGGGGATGGTACACTAACAATAAGCGACATCGGCCGAATGCTATATGGCTCACGGCGCGTACGAGGAATGGCCGCGTAACGATGCCCGGCAGCACCACGTGCGTGCTATCATTAAGCCATAAGCGTGTGAGCCGTAGCCCGAATAGAGAATATAAAAATGCTTACTATACCGTACCGTTCATGGCGAAGTCTGGTATTACCCAAAAGTGCCACTAGATTACAGACCGGTAGTATTATCTTGGTCCTGTCTGCTGTTTGTGCTTCTTTGGCCATATTTTTTGCTCCCTATGCCGGTGCCGTACCTGGCTCCATCGCTCAAGAGTATCAAACCGGCAGCACGGACGTTAGCCAGGGTGCGCTGCTAAGCTTAGTTTCTAAGGGCGGCGCATCGGTAACGCTGGCGAACACTGGTAATTCGGCGATGTTGCTCGGTGTGGCGGCTAACAGACCCCTTGTAGAGCTGTCGGGCGGCAGCGAGGACGGCGTGCAGGTTGTTGTCGGCGGTTCGACTGGTGTCCTTGTGACCGATTTAAACGGTAAGATTACAGTAGGGGATAAGATCGCACCTTCGCCAATCGATGGCATTGGTATGAAGGCAATTAACTCATCCGAAGTCATAGGCACTGCCCAGGCAGATCTGAGCTCTATTAAAACAGTTACTAAATATTTTGCTGGTTCCAACGGGAAAAAGGTGGCTGCTAAGGTGGGACTCCTGCCGGTTGCGGTAAACGTTGCGTACTATACGCCCTCAACGGGGGGCAGCCTTTCGGCCTACGTGCCGCTGTTTTTGCAGAATGTAGCGAATACGCTAGCAGGCCGAACGGTCTCTCCGCTTCGGGTGTTGATCGGCACTGGCGCCCTGCTGCTTGCCTTCGCCACGGTTATTATCATGTTGTATACCGCTATTCGCAATGGAGTTATCTCGCTGGGCCGCAATCCCCTTGCGAGTGATGTGCTGCGCAGCGGCATGATAGATATTTTACTTACCGCAGTCGGAATTTTGCTCGTAGGAGGCATAGTGGTTGCGGCGGTACTCGTTGCATAACACGCAAGAAGAAAACGGGTAATTGGTAATTCATAACCCTTTCTGATAAACTTAAGCAGTACGTTCTTATAGTGTAGAAGTTCATCTGACAGGGTATTAGTTTCTAGTTTTTGTATATATGCCTGTATCAGGTGAGGTGCTGGATGCGCCAAATCCATACCTAGTGTTTCTCTTACAAATAAAACAAGAGTAAATAGATACAAAAAGGCAAACCTAAATGGGGCCAGGCATAGATAATCAGGAACAAGTGTCGCAGCCCGGTGCGACGTCGTCCAGCAGTGTCCTCGACACGCCGTTTAATGGCCCCATGCAGCCAGAAGGGTCTGTTGCGGCACCTGTCACAGCGGCTATCGATCAAGGCGCAATCCTCGATGAAATGCCGCTTGATTTGCAGGACGACCCCCCTCCGCCCAGGGCTCGGGCAAATTCCCGTCAACGTTTTGTGGGGCTGGGGCTGGTGGGCTTCGGACTCGTCGCCGCACTGGCGTTTGGCATACGGATCGAGCTGAATAAGAGCAAGTCGTTACCCGTAGACTCGAGCCAAAAAGTAAAAACTCAATCTGTACCGTTAAGCCGACTGAGCTCGCAGCTGGGTTCTTCGCCGGCCCTCAATACACTAACGGTTAACGGAGATCTTGCGGTCAGTAGTTCCATAAGCTTATTGCCTACGGCGAAGCCCGCCAACGCTACCATGGGAGAGCTGTATTACGATCAAACCACCAACCAGCTTGGATACTACAACGGTAGCGGTTTTGTGTATTTGCAAGGAGGAGCAAGCGCTCCAATTATCAATAACTATACAACCAATCAGGTTACGAACAATGTGACCAACGTAACGAATATAGCAGGGAGCAACGGTACTATATCCGGCAGCGGTACCACGGGATACATTGCATTATTCAGTTCGGCAAACACCATTGGGAGCTCAATACTCAGCCAGAATACTTCGGGCGTCACGGTCGCAGGTACGGCACAACTCAAGAGCACGACTAACTCAGTAGCTGCATTCCAAGTTCAAAATGCAACCGGCAGCAGCCTGCTTACCGCAGATACAAGCAACAATGCAGTTGTCCTTGGCAATGATGGTAATTTGAGCGCTGTCACGCTGCGAGGTGGCCAGGCAGTGGGCAGCAATGTCACTGGTACGAATCTGACTATTGTCGGAGCCAATGGCACCGGTAGTGCTAACGGCGGTGATATTATCCTGGAAACAGGTCAGACGCCGCAGGGCGGCATCCAGTTGGACGCTACGGCTACTGCTGCTCAAAAGGGCGCGACTGTATCACTAAACTACACCACCAGCACACAGCGGAGCCGCTTGCTGATTGCCACGACCGACTGGCTGCCGACGGTCTTTACGTATGACGGCAAGCCGCTTACCTTGCTGGGATCAGTCGTCTCTACGCAGCACTTCGGCGGCGGTGTGCATATCTATATGTGGTACCTTGTAAACCCACCGAGCGGCACTTTTACGCTGTCTGCAAACAATGGGTCCAATGGCAGTACAATTGGCGTTGCATCGTACTACAATGTGAGCCAAACGGCTCCATTTGGCACGGTGGTGTCGAATTCCGGCAACCTTTCTGGCACCCAATCGTCAAGCTTGTCGGTGGCTACCTCTAACAGCAGTCAGATTGTTGTCGATGCGTTTGGCGTAGACGCCACCAGCGGGAACTGTACGCCTACTAGCGGGCAAACGGTCAGGTGGTCGATTGTCCAATCATTCTTCCCGGTAGCCTGCGGCAGTGATATTGTTGCGACCGGCGGTACAGTCACGGTGTCATGGAGTATGACAAATTCTGACTGGGCAGACTTGGCAGTTCCTATCAACCCTGCCGTTCCTGGTAGTGTGCCGCTCCAGTTTCCTACTCCGACCACGCCCGATGCGCTCTACGACCGGCTGCACATCACGGCCACGGGAAACGTGGGCATAGACAACAGCAATCCTCAGTATGCTTTGGATGTGAATGGCATCATTAATTCATCGGCGGGTATATATAGCTCAATCCTTGATACGGCAACTAGCACGGCGCTGAGCATAGGCAACCTTGACGCCTCGAGCATCCAGCTGGGCAACCCGGCGTCGAATATTACCACGGCCATAGTAGGGACTGCCGTTATAAAACCGACCCCGAATAATGATTCGGCTACCGACTTTCAGATTCAAAATGCGGCTGGTACCGTACTGTTCAATGCGAACACTACGAATATGACAATAACTATTTCTGGCACCTCGAGCGCCTTTGGAACGTTGGCGCTTAGCAATGCCCACATTACCAGTACGCAGACGACAGCGCCTACTATAAGCACGCCGCTCAATTGCGGCACCGGCGCAACAGCGACGGTAACAGCCGGCTCCACCGACACCACAGGTTCATACACTATAAACGTGGGGTCAGGTTCCCCGACTACGTGCGACGTAACCCTTACGTTCAAGGGGGTATATGGTGCAGTGCCAAATACTGTGCTAACACCAGCAGGTACCATAGGCGGCGCTACAGCTCCTATGCCTGCATGGGTCTCAAACAGTTCGTCGGCGTCGTTCACCGCGCAGATCGCTCCTACAAACGCCACCGCCGGAGCAGTATATAGTTATTATTACTGGACGGCGCAGTAACTAGGCCTGGTTTATTAGGCGAAGAGAATCAGTAAAAGCCTAAAAGTGGCTAGTAATGCCCAGGATTCTCGAGCTGCAATAAGGCCATCATGAATGCTAATTCATTGAGCTTGACCCGGTTGATCTTTCCATGAGTCAGAACGTGAATCCCGCCCTCAGCCGTACCTATTTTTTCATGTTGCGTGAGCCCAAGCGTATGAAACGCCTGGCTACCGTCTTGGCCGCCCAATATTAACGTAACCATTTTAGCTGGCCATTCAAAAGACGGGCCTAGCCCCACATAAAAACGTGTTCCGTCATAGATTGCACATGCAGTGGTTTCGAAATAGCCCGATGCAGCATCTCCTGAAACAAGCAGGCCGCTTTCCAGGCCCACGCTTACATCAGCCCCTGCAAAGACCGCTGCTGCGCGCTTTTTTGCACCCTCGATGGTCTCTGTTAGTGTCTTGGGGTGGCCGAATTCTTCGGCATTCGCATCAACTCCGTATACTTCCGAACCAGCGAGTAGTTTGCTAGTTAAAGCTACATTTTTAACACCCTCAATTTTAGTGGGATTTTTCGAACCGACGTTAATTTTCATTAGCGTTCTCGGTTAGATTGGCTGTGTTATTAGTTGGTATCTTCCACCTGTTATAGCCAGCCATGGGTGCGGATAATTTGTCGTTCAGCAGGAATGTTCTCATATTCTAAATACCCCCAAAGGTAATCCACCAGTTCTACTGGTGTGACTCGAAAAGGTTCGACCTTTACCCTTGCACAGAATAAGCCCCGGCATACAGTGTATGCCGGGGCTTATTGCTGAGTTGGGAAAAATCCGCCGCGTCGAA
>JAICKY010000021.1 GCA_025927655.1 Candidatus Saccharimonadota bacterium
GTGGTACTGCCGGTTTTGCCTGCGTTTTCTTGCAGCCAGCAGCCAAACCTGCAGTTATGCCGGCCCTACGGTAAGAATCGGCATTGCCTGCCGGAGTGTGCGTCTTAACTGAGATATCGCGGCCAACCAGCTTGAGATTAGTTGGTGACGTAATGGCACCTGCAACAGCGTAGCTACACAGGCTTGCCCACACACTCGGCGTAATGTTCTCGGTAGGGGCTGGAACTGTTATTTTCTTCCCCTTTGCATGAGCAACAGCGGTTGCCTGGCTATTCACCCATTGCTGGAATAGTTCGGCTTGCCACATTGTCTTGAGGTCGTATATTGAACTGACATGTCCAAACTGATTATTCACCAATAGCAAATTACTTCTATATTTAGCCATTGGCAAGTGACGATTACCATGCGCAAGCGCAAGGCCGGTTAAACTACCATAGGCAGGATCTTTATTGAGACCATCTATACCATTCGTCATACCGACATTCCGCGCGTAAACGCTGTTCAGCATTTGCTGGGCGTATCCTACACACTTAGATGGCTTCGCGGTAGCCGCCGAGGATTTGATAGTCTGCGTGGTACAGGCCGGCGATAATGCGTGGGTTACCTGCAGATAGTAATAGCCAATGCCGGTAATGGCAGCAACCGTCAAAACTGGCAGGACAAAATGCGCGTATCCTTCTTTTCCAAGTTTGAGAAATTTCATGTATTCTATCCTTTCAATAAACGAAGTTACGAGTAGTTTTTAATTTGCGGAAACTTTTCCCTATAGAATATTATTTTTACGCTTGCCCTAAGCATAAATAATTTGAATTGCTTATGCAAGTACAATTGACCCGACTAATCCTTGAAGGGAGTTACAAAATCTACGCTCAGCTGGGCATCATACGCACGCGAACGAGAAAGATTTTTTGCACATTGCCCGCTCGTTCTAACAGATAGGATGCTGGCAAACGACTACATGCCTTCATGCATGACTTCCAGCCGAATTCGCCGTGGCAGCAAGAAGCTGAGCAAGAACACTACGCCCAGAATGGCGCACTCAAAAATGACGGCGACACGGAAGGAGTCGGTGAAGTTGCTGGCAGTAGCTTGTTTAGCAGCGCTTGCCACGATGGTGCCGAGCTGCGCATTCTGCCCCGAGCCGCTATTCAGCTGTTTGCAACTTGCCGGCGTGGCCGAGGTATCTTTTTCGCGCGAGTGGTCCACAAAGCAAGTTTTGATAGCCGGCAAAATGTGCGCCTGTGCCTCTGCCGGAATGTGTGCGGCCGTAAGCGAACGCTGCAAACTCGGTTGGATCGAGGCAAAACTTGCCGGCGCATTGGCAGTGAGATGGCCAAAGAAGAACACGCCGATAAGTGCCGTGCCGATGGCGCCGCCAAGTTGCTGCACTGCATTCATCACACCCGACGCGCTGCCGGCGTGCTTTGGGTCAACATCCGTGAGCACCACCGAAAACATCGGCGACATAATCAGCGCCATGCCAACACCAGTAATTAGCAAGCCCGGAACAAATTCCCAAGGTGTCGTGTGCAGCCCACTATGATGGATAAACCCGTACAAAATGGCCAAGCCGAGCGCCATAACAATGGTACCGATCGTCATGGTGTAGCGGCCCAACTTTGGCATAATTTTCTGGGCAAATGTCGCCATTGCCACCGAAATACCAATGGCCGTCGGAATGCCCGTCAGCGCCGCCTTAATAACGCTATATCCCAAACCAACCTGCAGCAGCAGCGTGAACGGCAAAAAGAAGCCAATCATCGCACCCTCAAAGATAATGTTCACCGACAGGCCAGTTAGGAAGGTACGCGTCTTCAGCAATGCCGGCACAACGAGCGGCGAATTATCGCGGCGTTCTTTGACTTTTTGCCACCAAGCGAACAGCGCCAGCGCCGGCACGGCACCGGCCATCATAACGAAGGACCACGTCGGCCAGCCCAGTTCGCGTCCTTGGATAAGCGGAAAGACAAGCAAGAACATCGCTGCCATGATGATGGTCGTACCAACGATATCCAGCTTGAGCGGATGCGGTGACTTGCCTTCCGGCAGATACTTCATGGCTGCCACGAATGCGAAAATACCAACCGGCACGTTGATGAGGAAGATTGGCCGCCAGTCCAGGCCGGCAATGTTGAAGTGAATGAGTACGCCGCCGACCACCGGCCCAAGACTCGCCGCCACACCGGCCAGCGCACCGAAAATGCCCATAATCCCACCGCGCTCATGTGGCTTGTACATCACCTGCATGAGGCTCATTACCTGCGGCACCATCAGCGCGGCCATGGAACCTTGCAGCAAACGTGCGGCTATCAGCACGCCAGAATCCCACGCGCAGCCACTCAAAAGTGACGCCAGCGTAAACCCAGCCACGCCAATCATAAACAATTTTTTATAGCCAAACACATCGCCCATACGACCGCCAGTAACCAGCAAAACGGCAAACGACAAGGCATACCCAGCGATCAGCCACTGAATCACCGCGTAGCTGGCGCCCAAGTTCGACTGGATGGATGGAATGGCGATGTTAACGATGGTGTTGTCCAGCAAATCCATCACAAATGCCATAGCAACAATTACCAGCGCGATGGTACGCTGCCGGCTCGTGAACTTGCTGGCATGATGCTGCGCAGAATTTTCGAGATGGTCGATAGCTGAACTCATAATCTTTCTAGCTTAAAGTATGTCAGGGCTGAGCGCAAACACCTAAAGAAGACTGGTTTGCTGTGGCACGCTCACGTTTTCTCCCAAATGGCTGGCGAGTGCTTCGAGTAGCGGCAGTTGGCCTTTAACGAGTTTGATTTGAGCAGCAGCGAGCGAAACCCAAGCGGCACGGTCTGCTTCTGGAAATTCCTGGCGTTGGCCAGATTTTGGCGGCCACTCCATTTCAAACGTGTTGCTTGTGATATGGCCCGCGTCAAAGTCGGCTTCTAGCGCCCAAGCGTACACCATTTTGCCGCCGGATTGTTTGGCTTGACCGAGTTCAATCAGTTCGCCGTCTGGTGCTGGGCTGCCCAGCTCTTCGGCAAATTCGCGCTTGGCAGCCGCCAGCGGTTCCTCGCCAGCCTCGAACTCGCCTTTTGGAATCGACCACGCGCCCGCATCTTTGCGTGCCCAAAACGGCCCGCCGGGATGCACCAGCAATACTTCCGCGCCCTTATCCTTTTTCCGAAACAATAAAATGCCTGCGCTTTGCTTTGCCATAGTTTATACCAATTTCAAAGATGATGCCCCTTTTATGACGAGGTTAAAACCTATTTTGAGGAAAACTGCCGAAAAGCACAAGTTCCACCACTAAGCACGACGTTAATCCGCAAAGTCGACGCACTATTTTACAATTAATGAGCGCTACGCACGCGGAGCAACGAAGTAATTACTCATAGATCGACAAGCATTGACACAAATTACCGCATTGCCTACAATAGCTAGGTAGCTAGCTATGGAAGATCATTCCCGCCATCTAGGCCATTGGATTAAACAATATACACTGCTTGTTAATCGCGCCTTAGATAAAACACTCAAGCCATACGACATTGGTCGTAGCCAGTGGTACATACTCTATCACCTGCACCATGAAGGAAAAATGGCGCAACACCAGTTGCAGAGCATATTGCACATCGAGTCAGCGACCATAACAAATCTCATGACAGCGCTTGTCAAAAAGGAGTTGGTAAAGCAAACGGCCGATCCAAACAACAAGCGCTACAAGGTAGTGCAACTTACCGCTAAGGGCGAGGCGCTTTGGCAGGAAATGCCCGATCCGCTAAAGCTGGTACGCAGTCGTTCGCTCAGAGGTATTAGTGCCGAAGATATCGCAACCGCGCGAAACGTGATAATGACCGCTGCGCATAACTTAACAGACGACAAATAACGAATAGCTAGGAGATTAAAAATGGAACAAGCAAGTATTTTCAAGAGGATTGACCATATTGAAATTGTGCCAAGCGATATGGAGAAAACTATTGCCTTTTATACTGACGTGCTGGGTGCGACCATCAAGCGCCGCCAAAAAGTCGAGGCACTTCGCAAGTGGGGCGATTATACCGTAGATGAAATTGTATATCTTATGCTGGGTGATACTATGCTTGAACTTATTGGGGTGCTCAATCCCTCTGCAACCAAGCACGATCCCTGGGGCGTTGGCTACCGCATGATAGCGCTAGGGGTAGATGATATGGACGCTGCGGTAGCATACCTCAAAACCAGGGGCGTCGAACTGACAACGGGGCCAGCAATACTTGGACCATCAAAACGTGCTGAGATTGTTGACCCTGATGGCTTACCGATTGAATTAAGGCAGTGGTAAATAGGGACGCGTATATCTGGTGCTTACGATACGACGTAATCACCATGTAAAGCTGCCAAGTCACTAAATTGCCAGCACACTGAATCGTAAACCCTTTTCCAAATCCTAATTCTCGGCGCGGAAAATCTCAAAAAATATACAGAGGGTTTTGTGGTGGGCGAGGTGGGACTTGAACCCACAAGGTTGTTGAGACCAGCGGATTTTAAGTCCGCCGCGTATACCAATTCCGCCACTCGCCCAGAGTGTACCAGCAAATTATAGCAAGAATCTACTACATATCCACAGAAAAACAGATGAGAATGTGAATGTTGTAAAAAACTCTTGCGCCGTGCCAGAAAAAGCGTTAGCATAATGTTGTAAACCTAACAAAGGAGGAGCTATGGATGCAACCGCCTGGAACTCTCCAGTCGGCCTGACCGTCTTTTTCGTCGGTCTAGGCGTCACCCTGTTCCTGCTGAGCCTAGCGGCCAGCGTAGTGCTCAGCAAATTGAAGTAAAAGGATCGCGAAACAAGCGATCTTTTTTAAAGAAGCCCGAAAAATAAATAAGCCCCTGCGAAGTGCGGGGGCTTATTTCGTGCTCACAAAAACGACTTGTACTTTTTGGAGGCGCGTACCGGAGTCGCACCGGTGTACAGGGTTTTGCAGACCCTTGCCTAACTCCTCGGCCAACGCGCCAGACAGCTACTGGCGATAATTATACTACACCGCTCGCCACTTCGACTGTCTGGTGTCAATTTTATGAATCGATCACTAGGTCGCCGAATGGTGATATTCGTGTGTTAGCGCGTGGCCTTTGCCGCGTTTCAGCAAATAAATGTTGACGGGGTAGGCGGCGATAAAGGCAGTCGTGAGCGAAATAACGCGACTTATCCAATACACGGGATGGGTGAGGTCTTTGTGCATGGCGCCAGGGACCGTGAGCATGATGGTGTTATCGGCGATGGTCATGGTCAGAATCGACACCGTGTCGGCAGCAAATATTAAGCGCAGCGCCTTGATAAACGGCACGCCAGCCTTCACGACCGGCCGCGTCGACACGCTGTAGCCCGAAACAAAAGACAAAACGGCTGCCAATATAACCGTATCGCGCGAGGCAAAGCTGGCCGTCGTACCGATAGTCACGCCAATCAACTCGCCGATAGCACAGCCGGCCAGGCAATGCAGCGTAGCGCTGGCCGCCATTTTCTTTATCGACCCGTGCCCTTGGCGCTGGTGTTTATTGGAATTCTTTTCGTCTTGCATAGCTTTAAACGCTCCTCATATCATCCTAGCAGCTTCACTGAACAAGACTAAAAAGAATGTCCGATTAAGTCTCCGCCCGACCCTCGCCTGTTTGTCCTCATGCCTTGTGCCATGAAGCTTTGCTTGGCTGAAAACTTAGTCAAATTAACAACTAAGCTGTATTTACCATGCGTTCGTGCAATACTGGAATAAGCATTATGGCCGGAGAATACGCATCGAACCAGCAGGAGCACGAGGGTGAAAAATATCTCAACCTGTTAGGGCTAGGCCATGTAGCCGAGCAACCCATCCCCGGAAGGCCCGGCTTACAAATGAGAGATTTCTTGGAGATTTGCGGTGAACATGCCGGGGAGTTGCTTGCAGGGCTAGAAAGCATTGGGCCAGAAGACCCGCGTTTCGACCCAACGCGCGACGCTCTTCGTGGCTACATTTCGCAATTCATTGAGCCGCAAACTCCTGCTGAAGGCTAAACTCTGGACATGGTGGGAAACTTGAATGCCAGCTCCTGAGGCAATAGATCTGGTTGAGGTTACCGGACCACTCCTTAGGTCGGCACCGGAAATGGAAGCACCTGTCCAAGAAGCTCTGCCTGAGACTAGCCAAGGCTACACCTACATACGAGCCGACGGCACGGTCGAACATGCTGCCACAGTCCAGGAAGCAATGAAGCATTGCTCCGTTTTAGGCGAAATGTCATTAGAACAAGCGAACGTCATGCTGGAATTAGCGGCTATTGGCAAAGCCAAACTTGCACAGGAAACTGCCCGACACACCGAACCGCGAAGCAAGCAGGAAGAAACCTCCGAAACACACTCCAAAAGACCAAGTCACAACGATATTCCGGAACGCAAAGAAGTCACCGTACATAAAGAGGTCAACGTTGCAATTCATCCGCAACCCGAAGCAATGGTAGCGCGCACGGCCCGCGATGAGATAGCCCACCTCGATACAAATACTATTCCTATCGTAGATATCGAAGTTGCAGTAAACGAAGGCAAGCACCGTCTATCCAAGGCAGACACTGTCCCTACTGTAGACACTCATAGGGAAGTACGAGAAGCCCAGGCCCACACTTTGCCAGAGGTTATAAAAGAGCCAGGTAGCGCAAATCCCAAGAAGATTTCCCCTGCCGAGCTCGTAGCCCAAACGCCACCAACCAACACTAAAATTGAAGTACAAACCGTACATACTTTCGTTGCCGAACCGGAGGTGGCGCCCATACAACGAGCAGCTGCCGACTTGGACGTTGGTATGCCCGCGAAACTCAACACTGCCATTGAAGTGTCGCCAGCCACGGCTCCAACTCCTGAACATAAGCCGCTGCCGATAAACGAAAGCGTTGTTGCGCCTATAGAAACGGCGACAAACCCTGCCGAAATCTCTCGCCACTTCGACGTGCCAGCCACCGTAGACTTGCCGGAAATGGAAGCAGTGCAAGCCTTATCCTTTGAAAGCCTACCAATAGTTGATCAGGCTGCGGAGCCGGAAATACCCACTGTGGAAGATTATCCCGCTGGCACAGAAGCCCTTGTGCTTTTAGAGACAAGCGAAAACACCATGCAAGAGGTTGATGAGCCTGAAATTGTTGGCCATAGCATTGAAGGTACGAGCGCGCTTCCCGCATTGCCCGCAGACATCGAGCCAGAAGCATCGCCCAAAGCGCTGGAGCTGGAGCCAGAATCGGAACCTATGCTCGAACCAGAGGCAGTGTTCCAGAACTTTACAAAAACATTAGAAGCTCTCGTCGCTCCAGCCCCAGCCAACGTACTGGATGATGCCGCTGCATTTAACAGGGAAGCCCCCGTCCAAGAAGCCGACGCCGAAGAAGCAATCATACATGAAGTACCGCCAGCAGTTACCCGCGTAGTCGAAAAACTAACCCAGCTAGCGGCCGAAGAAAAAGATGTTATCCTCCCGGTAGTGATAGAAATATCCGCTCTAACTAGAGAGCTACAATCGCTCGAGGAACAGGACGCCCCGGCCATTGCAGCCATAGAAGATAAACTTGAGGAGCTATGCATAACCCTATTCGAGCAACTGAATATCGACTATACCGAGGAGGACGTTCAGCTGTTCATGCAAGTAGTGACCCGCGCCGAGTTCATACAACTGCAAACAACCCCACTGTCCGCTCCGGACCTCGAACATGAAGGCACACGAGAAGCCAAGCGCGCCGCTACAAGCCTGAGCAGCATACTAGCCGAGGAGGAACATTTTCTAAGGCAAATGCTGGGCAGATTCACCCTGCTCTACTCGCAATTTAAAGCAGCGCCGTTCCCCAGCGCACTCATGAGCGGCACAATCAGCGACTAATGCCGTGCGCAACTGCCCGTTATGTCAAACAAGCGAACCGGTCTGAACCTCGCCCGCTTTTTTATAATTGGCGAAGATAACACCGCTGGGTGAAGTTTTGGACTCCATGAGTTCGAAGGCCGCCGGCATGGTTCCTTCGGCAAATAAGCGCTTGCCGTTACCAAGCGTGAGCGGAAACGTCTTTAGCCACAGTTCGTCAACCAAATCATTCTTCAGCAGCGTCTGCACCAGGTTGCCGCTTCCGTGCACCTGAAGCATTGGGCCGTCTTGCTGTTTCAACTCTTTGAGCTTGGCGGCTACATCGCCGTCAATGAGCACCGATTTCTCCCAGTCGAGTTTAGGCGATGAGCCGGAAACAACATATTTTGTCGCGTTATTAAATGGAACTGTAGGCTGGAGGGAAGCATCCTGCTTCGGCCAATACGCCGCGAATATATCGTACGTTTTTCGGCCAAGCAGTAAATCGAATGGCATGCCCATCTGCTCGCCCATTATGTTGCCCGAAAATTCATCAAAATAAGGAGCGGTCCAGCCACCATACCGAAAGCCGCCCGAAGTGTCTTCTTCCGGCCCGCCCGGCGCTTGCATGACGCCATCCAAACTAACAAAGGTTAATACAACTATTTTTCTCATACTTCTATGATATCAAAAGCCAACAAGAAGATCTCTTTTTACAGATATCAGATTGCTTGCCCTTGTTAACTTTCGATGTCAGAGAGCAGGAAGCGAATTCCGCCAGTGGCAGCTGCGGCCAGTCCACCAGCCAGTTCGCCAGCTTCGGGCGACTCCAGCGCGGCAGAGGCAGTGTCGTAGTCGGGGAAGTAGACGTCAATGGTTCGGTACGCAGGCGTTGGCGAGCCATCTTCTTTCGGAAACACTTTGGCCGCCTCAACCCTCTGAACGCTTGGCAGTTTAGCCAATTGCGCCTTGAACTCAGGTGAAGTGTAATGTGCCTCGAAAGCACTCGGATCTTTTGGGTTGTCGATGATGATTGTGAGCTTTACCATGCGCCCAATGTAACAATACGACCAAGGGCTGTCAAATTTTCATTATCATTTGATTTCTTTTCTGGTAGCATAGTCTTATGGTCGCTCCCGAAATATACAATCCTGCGCAGTGGAACAACTTCTTCCTTTTAGTCGGCACTGGCTCTGCCACACTGGCCGGACTGGTTTTTGTAGCCATGACCATCGACCTAAAAGGCATCACGAAAGATGCCACCCACCGATACCGAGCCATAAACATGCTTACCGGCTTTACTGCTACATTTATTATAAGTTTGCTGGCGCTCATGGGGCACCAGACATACCGCACATTGGCGGTCGAGTGGCTGGTCGTGGCAACATTGGCCACGGCCATAAACACCAATGGCTACCTTCAGGCTTTCAGGCTCGGCAGCAGCTTTTATGCTCCTAGGTTCTTTCGTATTGCTGGCGGAAGCGCCTGTTATTTAGGCCAGATCATCGGCTCCCTGCTGTTCCTTTCCGGCTCCAAACCAGGAATATACATAAGTGCAATAGCCCTTATCGTCAACTTCTACTTCTTCGTCTCCGGCTCCTGGCTGCTAATCGTCGGCACCGTACATAACCCTGATTAAGCCTAAAGGTCCTGAACTTAGCGTTATTAAAAATTAATGGCGGGAACGTATAACTCATTTAAGACTGGAGTCAGGTGTGGTACGGATTTATATATTGAACTATCCCTCGCCCAGATCCATTTTAGCCTGCTGTTGGCGAATCCCTTGTTTGTACTCAAGAACTTCTACTATGTAATAAGTTGTTCTAAGCTCGTTGTTTACATCAAGTTTTTGAATTGTTCTTAGTTGAACTTTTAACAGATCTTGCTCATGCAGACGCACATCTCCACTCATTAGCTGATTGAGAAAAGTTTCATCCTCTATGTAAACAGGTGCAAGTATGTCTTTTCCATTAATGAAAAAGCTATATGGGCCTTTATCCCCCCTATAGCTACCGTGTTTTGGTTTGAGAAAAAACGTACTCACTGTTTCGTTCGCATCCACTTCAAGTAATTCTTGCTTTCCGTATACTCCAAAATCATCAATGTCTTCTTTTGTAAATTCAACCTTTGTATCGCCTGGGATATCAGCGTCATACGTAGTCAACCTTACTTCTTCACCCGCTATATCACGCGGATAGGCATAAAAAACGTTCTTTATGTTATTCTGAATCGTATTATTTTGGATTAAAGTATGAACTTCTCCCGGAATAACCATGGTTTGGTCACCGGCAAAGTACTTATATTCGTTAGGCCCCGCATCTTCTACTTTATCCCACTTGCCGTGACACCATTTAATAAACTTTACGAGAGATGGTCCTCCCGTACCAATAATTCCAATCCATTCAAGTATTTCTTTTAAGTCCCTAACTTGAGGATTATTAATTAGATGTGTTAACTGCGAGTACCAACTTGGAGCATAAATAATGAGTTCTTGTATGTAGGAACCGGGGGTAGCGGGTTTAATATTTATACCTATATCCCCTGGATGCTTTCCTACTACTTGATTAGCTTCTTTGATTAACTCCCCAAGTGAAACAAAAAGAGGGCCCGCCTTGAAAATATCAATTCCGAAGTCTGCATCCACATTTTCAAATTTATATACTAGTTTTATTTTTTGTTCTTGCATAAGGGTTATTATGTCAGTCATATGTCGTATCTACAACCGAAAGCTTGCCATATTAAAAGCAAAATCTACATCATATTGTGTTGACATCCTTATATACAAATATATACTTTTAGGTAACGTGGCTATGCAAGGTAACATGTATAGCCCAGAACGTACCTTACAAGGTAAGTTATCTAACAAAGAAGAAAGGGGGACGACTTAAATATTGATTAAAGGCCGTTCTTTTTAGTTCCTTTTGATTTTCAAAAGCAATTAAAAAGAGCTGCCTGTCTAGTACAAACAGCTCTTTAGATCTTTGGACGGATCTACGACGAAATGCCCGTTACATTTTTTGTAGCGGGTTTTTTCTTCACGAAGAAGTGGAAATATTTCCCCTTTTTCGGATAGATACGTTTCCCGTTACGCGTAATGTAGCGCGCAAAGACTTCGTCATAGTCCAGAGAGTTTTTCTGTTCCATGATTTTAGCCCTTCTATTAACTATTACGAACATATCGACACGGCATGTTCGCGCCGAGTGCCTTTTCAGTCTTTTTGGTTTTTGTCCGTACAGCAATCTCTAACTAGAAATGTTGGCCACTTTACGGCACCGTTAAACAAAAAATCACACCAGTCCCTTTCCCAGGAGGCAGGCGTCTAAATGACTTCTACCTCTTCGTAGAGGCGTTGGCGTAAACCCACACCCCTGGTTTTGGGGCTGCTGTGATTTTTTGCATTCAGACTTCGACGACGCCAATCGTATTTGTTAAACTTATCCCCTTGAGCCCTCAGGATTTCTCAAGATACAGATAGTATAGGATTGTGTCTCAAAACTTGTCAATACCGCTATATATAGTAATTTTTACTTTAAAACGTAATCAATAAAAAAGACCTCTGGGATGAGGTCAATTAACTTCTTTGGTGCGGGTGAAGAGACTCTAACTCTCGACCTCTTCCTTGGCAAGGAAGCGCTCTAAACAACTGAGCTACACCCGCTCGTTTACCCCAAAACAAACACTTCGTTGGTTTGTTTCGGGGACCCCTGTCGGAACCGGCGCCTGGACCTCGTTTTGCCTATTCGGCAAAAGCTTCGGCTTGCGGCTATGCTGCTCCTCTCAAAATTGCATTCAGTCGCTTACGCTCCCTGGATTGCAATTTTGGCTAAGGCTCCAACATGAAGCTCAACGGAGATGAATTATACAGAGTGGCGCAGTTTTTCGCAAGGCTTGCGGACGAGTTTCGGGGATACGGTAAGAAAGGTTATTGCGCAAGATGGTACCGTTTTGGATTTTATATGTCATAATATGGCACTATGATTGCCGATTTGGAAGTCTATCAGCCTTTGGCGCTCGAAAATTTGAACGACGACGAGCTGCAAGCAAATATCCGCCTGGTTTTGGACGGCCATCTTCCGGGATTTGTTATGGCGGCGAGTATGCACGATGCCTTCCCGGCAAGTATTGCTTGCGCCAAGGACCTGGGGCTGGAGGGCGGCGTTAATAGCACCACTATGGCTTTTAAGTACAACCATAGCAGTGGCGGCCTAACATCTGCTAACAATCCCCAGCCGGAAGATTGGGAAAGCCTAGGCATTACCCCGCTTCATGCCGACGGGGAAGAAGGCGACCGCATGTTGTCTATAAACCAAGCACTCGCCGGTGCCTACGATATAACCATTTTTGCGCGAGGCCCGGGCATTGCCGATGACATGCCGATTGAATTATGGGATAAACTCCACGATGAGAACATGGGCGTGCTGCTGCATAACAAGGTTAACACCGATATGCTCGCGGCTCGTGCCACGCAACTGGCAATGAGCGCTGGCCAAACCCTGGTATTTAATCCGAGCCAGCCGCACATGGGCGTAACTCGTACGGCTCCTCGTCGCTCAAATGCGACTTTCTTTCAAACTCCATCGCACGGTACATCTTACTAATCTGTACCGAAGTCGGTATAATGGAATTACTTTATGGAGAGCAAGGCACTAACGTCGCTACGACGGCAGCTGGAAACTGCGCGTGCATACAGCGCGGGCGTCCGGCAATATACACTGGGCGGCGATGCTATTGTGGTGCCTGGCGCTGGCCGGACGATTAGCAGTGCGTACGAGCAGCTGCGCAATGCCGCGGAGTACGGCGAGGGCCGCCACATTTTGCAGCACGCCATCAAGCGCTTCTACAAGCGCCTGCTATTTATGGTGCGCGAGCAGCCCGAGAAAGTCGGCCAAGAGCTCGTCATCGAGCTGGTGCAAAGCGGCTATTTGCAAGACGGCCAATATGGTACGAACACCGCGAAAGCGATTTCCAAGCTCGCCACCGAATACATGCACATCTACGCTCGCCTGCGCGAGGCGCACGTGCCGCAGCCGCGCGCGCACGAGTGGGTGCTGGCAGCACTGAGCGTCCGCACCGATGATTTGCTGCAACCGTATGCCAGCCAGCTGGCCCTGGCCAGTTTTGCGCACGATCAATTTTTGCAGCAATTACCGAAAGAACGCTTGGCAAGAACGCCCGACGAGCGCGCCGATTTTGAGGTAGCACTGTACGTCGCCATCCACCAAGCGCTGCTGAAATCCAACCTGGATGTGGTGCGCACCGACCTGCTGCGTCTGTACAACCAAACTGGCGCGGACATTCACGAATATGCACTATGGAACGAGCGAATTGAGCGTCTGTACAGCTCGCCATTCACGGCACGGCTAAAACGGCTGGTTAGCAAAAACGGCGCGCCGTACCGAGTGCTGAAAGGCATGAGTGACGAGAAGCCCGACACGCCAGAGCTCCTGGCAAACCGCGAGCAATTCATACAAGCCTACAGCTATCAAATTAACCGCGAGTATGGCCAGCTGGCGCGGCGGCTCAACGCGGGGCTCATCAAAAGCATCATCTTTTTGCTCATCACCAAGAGTGTTATCGGCCTGGGCGTCGAAGTGCCGTTTGATCTGTGGCGTTACGGTGTGCTGCGGCTGCTGCCGCTCACTATTAACTTGCTGTTCCCGCCGCTGTACATGGCCACCATCCGCCTGGGCGTGACGTTGCCGACTAGTGGCGATGCGCGCAAAACAGCGCACTACATGGAGCAGCTTTTATACGGTGACGAGCCGCCGCATATCAACGTGCGCGAGCGCGCCAAGCCGTACTCGCCGCTAGCAAAAACCGTGTCGACCATACTGTTCCTCATACCATTTGGCATCACGGTTCTGGCGCTACGTCGGCTAGAATTCAACCTGCTGCAAGTTGGTATTTTCTTCATCTTCTTCAGCACGGCCAGCTTCCTGGGCTTCCGCTTGAGTGGCATGGTGCGCGAACTCAAAATGAGTAGTCGGCGCGAAACCGGCCTCTTCCCTATTTTGCTGGACTTTTTCTACCTACCGTTCATTCAGCTTGGCCAATGGCTGGCTGGTAAATACGCCGCCATCAACGTGGTGGGCGAGTTTCTGGACACGGCCATTGAGTTGCCGCTGAAGTCGGTCCTGCGCTTGCTGCGCCTGTGGATCCGCTTCCTCAACGAGAAATACGACGAATTATATTAGTGTCATTTCGCTCTTTTGAGCTCGTCGGTACGAACACACATTCGTAGATGACATGACGAACAGAAAAGGCAAGAACCAAAAGAGGATACACGGCTGCGGCCATGACACTCTTTAAGACTCTTGCCTTAACTGAATGTCATGTGCGCCTAACACGGTTAGTAGAGTGCTTGCGTCGTCAGCCAGCATGCGAATGCCACGCCTGAGAGGCTCGAGCAAACCGCAATTAGTCGCAGTATGGACCACTTGCAGCTAAGCCGTCGCTCCATCACGGTGAACAGAACGTTACACCATGTCAGAACGAATTCACACACAGCGAACACGATCAGCACGGCCGCTGGCAGCGTAGTGGCGTTACCAACTAGCACTGCCATCAACGTGAGGTGCGGGCTGCTGACGATGAGTAGCACCGTGAGTGCAATGTCGAAGCCAATGCTCCACTTAATGATGCGAATCAGTCGCGAGCGAGTCGCAAGCAGTTCCACATCGGTCCGGTTGCCGTATGGCACGAAACGTCTGAGGTTCAACCGCAAGTAGTTTCCTTTCTTGCTTGTTGCTTACGCAGACTGGTTGTGGTCGGCATTAACGCCGGAAATTCTCCGGTTATTGGTTGACACGCACGTCATACGCGCCATGGGAGTAGCGGACCATCTCGTGCGCCCAATCAGCTTCCCATACGCCGGGATGGGCGTGGGCTTCGCTGACTAGGTTCTGCGCGGCGTCCGGGTAGACGTTGCCGGCGTTGGTGATGTCATGCACAGCAGCGCTGGCGGTTAGGCCATTGGCGTTCACTGCCGTATTGGCAGCTGCAGCATGCACGCCGTAGATGGCAGCGGACGCGAGCAGTCCTACCACACTGAGTGTCAGGACGATGCCAAACACCACACCCGCAGCGTCATCGCTCATACCCATCGCTCGAAGCGGCCAGGTGAGCAGGCGTACCAGCCCCGCGAACAGCCCGGTGCAAAGACCGAAAAAGCTGGCGGCCGGAACAACACTACAGATGATAATGACGTAAACGAACATTACGATAACCTCTCTCTTTGGGTTCTAAACCATATTCTGTTGTCAAAGTACGGAACGATTGTTGGAACAAAAGCTCCTGCCGGCAACCAAGTTTTGGTTAGCAACAGTAACTTTTGAAATGACAGAGAAAGTGTGAATGCGTGGTGCGGTTGGATGGCCTAGGGCCGCGTAGGTCGAATGACCTTTCCAACCGCACCGGGCCGACTGCTTGGGTGGCGGCACTATGCCTCCGTTCCCTGCTCGTCAACGTGACCACTCTCTGCTTTGGCAATGGCTCGCCGCATTGCGTCAGCAACACCAAGTCTGGTGATGCTGCGCACTCGCGCGGTTGCTGCAATGCCTCGATCGGCGAGACGGCGAACAATGAAGTCCGATGCCTGCCGACTGAGCAGAGCCGACGTTTCGCCGTACACGCAAACGTCGTCCAGGTGGACGGTGATATACCAGCCGAGGTTACCCCAGGCTAGCTTGATGAGCTTGCGCACGCTTGCAGCGATGTACTCCAGCTCTTCTTCGGGCACGCCGCCGATCTCGATGCAACGCATCTTTGGTGCGCCCGGATGACTGATCAAATCGTCGAACGAGGGTTCGTCCGTTGGGGGACTGAGTTCATTCTCAAGCCCGTTGAGCCTTGCGAACTCCTCGGGTCTGAGACCGTTCTCGACGATTTTCATGAAATCTTCCATGCAGTCTCCTTTCAGAGCTGGATGAACATAAGCTGGACGTCGTCGGGCAGAGCACCACAACGAATGCAGCCCAAATTCACGGCATACGGGACATGGTAATAGTCCAGCGCTTCCAGGACGAACTTGGGTGCATTGGTTTCGATGCGCCAGTCGTCCTTGTCGGTATCCATCACGATGTGCACATATGCACCGTTATCGGTGTTGTGTGCATCGATGGTACGCTTGGGCATTAGCTCTCCTTACCTAAAGATGTCGACTGGTGGTTTTACTTCTGTGGACGTCACTGTTGCGGACTTGCTGAGTCCTGCGATAACTTCTTTCAATCGTAGGGTCAAGTCCCGCAACACGAACATCACCGGTACCGTCGCCGTGATGACAATTTTCTTCTTGCCATGAGTGGTAACGGTAATGTCGTAACCGCGACGCCTCCACAACAATGCCACCTCGTGGGCCAGCTTCTCCGCGCGTTCGCGCTTCTTGTCTGGCACACTAATGACAATCTCGTGTGTCCCATGAATGTTCATGGTCGTCAGCCTCTACGACTGAAACCCGGTGAGGACGTTCAGCCGCATGAGAGCCAGGAAGCTCAGCTTGACATCACGCACGATCTCGCTGAAGATGCGGTTGTCCCTCTGCTGGGCCTGGAGCATCGCCTCGATGGCGGTGATCTTCGACTCGACGATTTCCGCGGTTAGATTGCTGTAATCACGCATTCTTACTCCCCGATGTGACTCTAGGCCGAATTGCTCCGACAAAACTCGCACGGTGCGAGACCAGAACAGTGGCGTTGCGACAGGCATCAACAACACGGTTCTGATCTCGGCTGGGAGGATAACCAGGTACCTTCAGGAGAAACAATTTTCACACTTTCTCTTGTCAATGTACCTCGGAGATTTCCACCTCACGAGTAACGTTATAGTATCATAAGCATTCTAATTTGTCAACCGTACCACCCCTGTAATACGAAAAAGCCCGACCAACGGCCGGGTTGTTCTATGTTTGGTGGCTCCTCCCAGACCTCGCTTCGCTCGCGCACTCCGCCATGCTCAAAGCAAAGCTTCTGCGCGTGGCTGTGTTGGCGTCGAACTGCTTTTGCTACGCAAAAGATCCAGTTCGAGTCTGGGAGGAGCCACCCAAAAAGAAAAGAGATCAACAGCGTTGATCTCTTTTCTGGTGGCTCCTCCCAGACTCGAACTGGGGACACAAGGCTCTTCAGGCCTCTGCTCTACCAACTGAGCTAAAGAGCCGCTCACTGGTTGTAACTTTGCTATTTTACAGATTATCACGCTGTTTTTCAACTAAGTTGTACGCGGGGCAAGGAGTGAAAGGTTTCTGGCAGGCTGGATTGCCTGAGAAATGCTTTCGCCTCCTGCCCCGTTGGCCAACATGATGTCGCAAGGGCGACGAAACTGTTGGCCGTAGTACCTACGAAGGCTAGAGAGTACCAAGCTGCACGGGGAAGCCGGCCTTGCACAACGACGCCGCCGCGTTCTGCAATTGCTGCAGGCGCTCGACGACTTCGGTAGTACTGGCGTCGGCCAGGGCACGTGCGGCCTCCAGTAGTGGCGATTGCAAGATCTGCGTTCGACAGAATGCCTGGAGGTCCAGACATAGCAGGAAGCCGGCTCGCTCAACGTGTCGCAAGGCCACGCGCACCAAGTTCTCGACAGCGTCGAGGTCTGGCACATGCGCCGCATGTACGAGTGACTTGCCGGCAAGGTGCAGCCACCTTGTGGCATCTGGATTTGGCATGAAACTACTCCGTTTCGTCCTTCTTGGGTGGAATGTAGTCCTCGGGCAGGTCGGCGTATTCTTCCGGCACACTTCCCCCGAACTTCTTCGCGATTGACCAGAGAGTTCTCTCGAGGTCGGCCTGGTCCTCATCGCTCCAACGATGGTCATCGGTATAGTGATACCCATCCGCAGCAGGAATGCGCAGAGCACCGGGCTCGTCCGTTCCATACCGCAAGTAACGGAGCTTCTCACGCAGCTCTCGCCGGGCTTTGCGCGCTTCGTGACTGAAATAACCCATGTGGGGTCACCTCTTTCTGCTAGATTTGCCAGTTATCAGTTTTCGGCTTGCATGACTCACGCCATCGTTCAGCGTTGCTCTATCTTCGTTCGTAGGTACGAAGTGCCTGCTGTTTTACGAGCAGCAAATACCAGCTTTTGGGTACACACTTAATCCAGATTATACAACTAAATTGCAGTTTAGCAAGAGGATAAAGCTTCACCGTGTGATGTCCCAACAACCCCACTGCCCAGTCTGCCTAAGCTGTTTTTGCTTGTGTTTTTGCAGTTTTATGGTATTATGTGTATCATCTGGTGAGGTGGAAATCTTCCGGATACAGAACACCGAGCGGGCGCAAGCTTCCGGCAGTTTTGTTCATTGACAAGCAGATAGCATTCCCATCGTCGAGATGCGACACAGCGTTACGAGCCTGTGCTCGCGGCTGCTGTGCCGCATCTCGATTTTCGAGTAACTTTGTCTCAACCGAGGCGACCATCCAACCGATGCGGAGAAGGGGCAGGAAATGCCTTCCCTCAAGTTCAGCAAGATGCAAATCCTCGCCACCACCGCCGTCCCTGTACTCGGCTTTACAATCGCTCTGACCGCTTGCGGCGGGAGCAACGGCAGCACGACCACGTCGCAACCGCCCGCCAGCTCGAGCAGCAGCTCGACCAGCCCAAGCACGGACGTAAGCGGTACCGGCACCATTTCCAGTGGCGCTGGCTCCAGCAGTTCGTCGGACGGCACGTCGAGTTCGCCCACCGGCACGTCCGCCGCCCCAACGGGCACGAGCGACAACGGCGGAAGCAACAGCACGTCCGGTCCGGACGGTCTGAGCACCGCGGCTAACCCCGAGGTTCTCTTCGCCGCGGCCGATTGGCATGATGGCGTGAACGGCGTTACCATCCACAACCAAACCGGCACCCAGCTGGCGGACAGCCCCGACGACAACGCCGCCGAGATGACCCAGACCGGCAGCCCCGTGGACATCACCTGCCACGTCTTCCCGGCGAGCACCGAGCTCAAGGGCATTCTCGGGCAGATCAGCCTCTACGTGCAGCGCCTGCGGGAAACCAACCCCACCTGGGCGAACATGCCTGCACAGAACTTCGCCTACGTGCGCGGCAACAACTGGTTCTGCAGCGGCGACCTCGCGCAGCCCAACGCTTCCGCGTACCAGTACCTGACGAGCTTCGCTCAGGCGACCGGTGGCACCGTTGCCAACGCCGTCAGCTGACATACGTCCCTACGATCAAGTTACAAGTGAAGCAGCCGGTGGGCACAAGTCTCGGGATTCATTCCGAAAACTCGTGCCCATTGGCGCCTCACTCCTTCCCTGCTATCTGCTGTCAATTTTCGCTCCACGAATGGGTAAAAGTCGTGCTGATGAGTCGTAAACGACGAAAGCGAA
>JAICKY010000011.1 GCA_025927655.1 Candidatus Saccharimonadota bacterium
ACCGTACCAGTACAAGCGGTGAGGTCTTGGCATATTGTTTTAGTAGGTCTCGCTCGAGGCCAGAGATTGTTATTGGTATTTGTTTTGTCGCCATCCATTCAGGATAGCAAACGGGCAGGTTTTGTTTTTAGGTTGCTATAGGAGTCGAACCTAAAGTTTCTTCTGTACCCGAAGCACAAAAGAGCCAATGACTTCCCGTGGAAGCCACATTCCCAAAGAGCGTGTCCAACGTTGCTCAGATTCAGGGTCGAAACGGTCAGGAAGATTCGCCGGTACGATCAAGGGGATGCCCAGCTTTTTAGCTTGCATGGCAACTCTACCTATGTGATGAGCTTGTCCGATCATAAGAGCAGTCTTCAAGTCTTCGCGTTCCATAAATGCCTTGGCTTCTACGAGAGTGCCCCACGAACCAACGCCTTGGCCTATACCATTGGAAATTGGGCCTTCGACTACATAATTAACATCTTCATCACTATGAGGGAAAGCATTGACTAGCATTCGATCCGCTACAATCGGTCGCCCGCCAGCAGCGTGAAGAGCAAAATCTGCAATAGCACGATTCGCGCTATCTGCACTGACCAAGGTACCGAATGAGTGTCCAACTATTACATCAGCATCATCTGGATTACCAATTTCTTCATAGCGTCCAAGAGCGGAACTTACTATATTCATGTTAAATTTATTTAAACATATTTCGGACTTTAATACGACGTATCCCTATAAGACTAGGGCCACTAAGGGAGTCAATTAAAAATGGTTCCAATATTGGAACCATTTCATGTCTGACAGTTTGATTTGGTTGCGGGACCAGGACTCGAACCTGGGACCTCATGGTTATGAGCCATGCGAGCTGCCGCTGCTCCATCCCGCGATAAAAGGCATGAGACAAACCTACGGTTTTCCCATCGCACAGGCAAAATGAAATACATTTTGCCTGGCTGCTCTTTTCCCTTCTTGGGAAACTACCTTGGCACTATTCTAACAACAGAGGCCGGCAATGTCAATTCGCTACTGTGCCACGGTGGAGGAAAAAGTCGATCCATGCCTGAAAATTACGCTGCCAAAACGGCTGTTTAGGGACTGCGGGAGCTACTGCTGCAGTACCGGGCTGCTTTACCGTATGCGCTAATGCAACATCTTTGGGTATGAGCAGCTCTGTTTCACCGGCAACGCCCAGTCCCAAATTCTGGCGGGCAGAAATTTCTAAATACTGGCTTGTGTTGTAATACTGATTTTGCAGCGCCTGGTTAGTGTTCTCTAGGCTTTGGACCTGGTTTTCCTGTGCAAGCCGGGCAATCTGTTTTTGTAACCCATAGTTGGTTTGAATAGATTTAACACCGCTCCAGCTTATGAGCAGAACTATGATGGTAAACACCAGTAAACCCACGTTACGGATATCGCGCAGGCTAAGCACATACGCCCGAACGGTCTCTATATGCGGTTCCAGCCTATTTTGGATGTTTATTTTATCGAACATTTTCATGTTTTAGTATATACCACCTCCCATAATCTGCTATATCTGCAGATATAGCTATCAGTACTCGATAAATGCAAACAAGTTCGCATTTACCTCCGTGCTTCTGCTATACTCGTATCTGTTACCACAACCTTCCCTGCTGCTTTGCAGCCGGGAAAGGAGCAGCCGGAGTCGGCGGATTCATTCCGCCGCACCGCGCGATGAGAAAAACCGGAACGGTTTGTCTCATTATGGGGGCATAGCTCAGTGGTTAGAGCAGTCGGCTCATAACTGATTGGTCCTTGGTTCAAATCCAAGTGCCCCCACCATTTTATTTTTTGGATATTACATTCTAACGATGCGCGGGAAGAATTTAGCTTAGGTGGCCTCCGAAGTCGGGGCCGGTCCATTCCTGGGCTGCCTTGGAGCAAAGTAGCTACACACTTCTTGCGCACAGAGGCTTACTTGCTGCAAATAACGCGCCCGGCAGGCAAACTTAAGATATTTTATCGCTAGCTATCATTGAGACCGCTATGCCGGCCTTGAAAACAGCAACGATAGCTAAAAGAAGGCCACAGTTAGTTGGCGTCACGCTTCAGGAACAAAACCGCACCGATGGTCAAGCTTACTGTAGCATAGATAAGTACGACAATTACCGAGTGCGCGGTGGTGGTGTGGCTACCGTCAAGGCTAGTCGTGCTGGCAGTCGCCTGTAGGGCGGTAAACGGCAAATTCGGACCGATGTGCTTAAAAATTTGTATCAGAATATTTTCGCCTATCAGTGGCACAAGCAGAAATGTCACGATGGTACCGATCTGGTTGCGTAAGACGAGCATGAGCGCATAGGCGTATACGCTATAGCCCCAGCCACAGAATAGACCGCGCCATAGTATTGACCATGTGTGATATACCTGCGGACCCACAGTTTTGCCGGCAAGGTGCGCACCAAGGATTGTGCAGAAAGGTGAAAAGAATATCATGACCGCGCTTGCTACAAGTGCGAATACGCTAATAACTACAAACTTTGCAAGCAGCACTTTCAGGCGGCGATTCGACATGGTCAGAGTGTACATGATGGTGTTATAGCGATATTCATGACCAACCAGCAGCAGGCCTACGAACGCGAGTATGAGCCCGACAAACATAATAGCGCTACTAGACTGGTCCGCCAGATATCCAGGACTATTCAGACTTGCTTGGACGGCCCGAAAGCCGCTACCAAAACCGGCAAACAGACCGACTATTAGCAAGCAGGCGATTACGTTCAGATATGTTGAACGCACGGTGAGCAATTTGCGAAATTCAGAACGAATAGCTGATATCATTTGGCTAGCTCCTTTTTGCTGGCAAATTCTTCGCTGCCGGCAGTCAATTGCAGAAATGCGTCTTCCAGCGATGCAGCCTGCATCGCGAGCTCGTACAAAGGTACTCCACTCTCAAACGCCAGCTTCCCAATTTCGTCGGTAGACATACCTGCAACCAGCAAGCTGCCAGTTTTCTTCGTGATGTCCGCCTTGCTCCCACGAAGTACCCGTTCCAACTGCGAGAGTTTGGGCGATCGCACCACCACGCCCGAATGACCGCTCCCGGCAATCAGCTTGGTGATAGACGTATCGGCAATCAGTTTGCCCTTACCTATCACTACTACATTGTCAGCCATTTGCGACATTTCGCTCAGCAGGTGGCTGGAAACGAATACGGCGTTGCCTTGGTCGGCGTAATTCTTTAAAAATTCACGAAGCCAGGCGATTCCTTCTGGGTCCAAGCCGTTCGCCGGTTCGTCCAGCATCAGGTACTTTGGCTTACCCAAAATAGCTGCTGCTATGCCAAGCCGCTGACTCATGCCCAAGCTGAATTTACCAGGACGGCTCTTGGCAACATCACTTAGGCCTACCTCGGCCAGCACCTCATCAACACGCTTCAGATCCACGCCGCCGGCATCCGCCAGAATACGCAAATGCTGCCGTGCAGTGCGAGTCGGGTGGAACGCTTTAGCCTCCAGCAATATACCGACAACCTGGGAAGGCTGATGATATTCGTGCAATTTTTTGTCATCAAATGTGGTGCTGCCGCCACCGTTATCCAGTCCCAGCATTAACCGCATGGTGGTCGACTTGCCAGCTCCATTCGGGCCTAAAAATCCGGTAACTTTACCGGTTTCAACCTTAAAACTCAGGTCATTAACAGCCAGTTTTTTCTTGTATTTTTTATGCAGATTCGAGGCAATTATCATACTAAATCATAATACCCTAAAACAACAGTCTAAAGCCACCCCGTAATTAGTTTAGAAGCTACTCAACGGTGTGCGGAACCGGCCCGCGACGTTAGCGGAGCAGGGGACTTGGATGATGTGCCCAATCGGCCGGCCCAAATCCGCGTGCCAATACCCCCTAGCAATAACACGACTGCAATAGCACCAAACCGCCACATCAAATCGTGAGCTATAGCTGTTGCTAGGTCGCGGCCGACCGCGGCGAAAGCGTTCGAGGCATCATCAAAACGCACATACCGCGCAATCAGGCTCGATCCGGCCGCACAGGCGGCGGCTACCAGCCCTGTCAGTACGCCAACAGTAATCACCGCGTCTGGCAAAGGCGTCCACACGTGCCGTGCCCACGACACAGCCAGCAGTGCCAGCACCAGCACCACAGTGGCTGTAATCGCAATTGTCCGCGCGTTCGCGAAGCTCCGGCCTGGATACACAATGGTCTGGTTCGTGCCGGAATCGGGTACCAGGCGTACCGGTTTGGTTAATGTACTATCCATAGGTATCGGCACTCCAACCGTTTGCAGTTGCGAAGTCAGGCCAGTCAGATCGATTGAAGGCGCCGGACCTTTGCCCTGATAATACAGGGTCAGCTGGTCAATAGCTGCGTTGATAATTTTCTGGAGCATTGCCGGTGTGATGACACTACTGACCACAGAAGCAGCCTGCGGATTACCGCCCAGCTCCGGCTGCTCTGTAACCTGGGCAACAAGCGCCGTCGACAACCGGCTATACGCGTTCGCTGAAGTTAGTTTATCTTCCAGGTAGTGGTTGTTCATAATAGTTCGCCCCGCCACGGTGGACAGAACGACACCGAACAATGATGCTACCAGCAGGGCAGAGAACATACGAGAAAGCCATCGGAGAACCATACAAACGATTGTACGCCGAGGGTGTTTGTAGCGCTAGCGTGCAGAAATGGCGTCAAGCCCCGAGGAGCACGATCAGCTCGCCGGTAGTTTCGGCCGTCATTAGCCGCTCGCGCAGCTCTTTCGCTCCATCAAAGCCATTTATATACACCTTGCAGAATCGGTTGAGCGTTTTAATGTTGCGCTCACGATTCTGCCACGTTTCTTGGAATAATTCGACCTGCTGACGGTACAGCGCAATCCGCTCAGCCTTGGTCTTAGCATCCCACGGACTTTTAACGGCAAATACATAGGGATCTTGGAACACGCCGCGGCCAATCATAATACCGTCAAGGCCATACTGTTCCGCAAGTTCCTCGCCGTGCGGACGATCCCGCACATCGCCATTGCCTGCCATCAATGTCTCTGGAGCCAGTGCATCCCGCAGTTTTACTACATCACCAATCAGTTCCCAACGAGCAGGCACTTTACTCATTTCTTTACGCGTGCGGCCATGCACCGTCAACATGTTCAGATCTTTGCCCAGCAAAAATTCGAACCAGCTCATGTCCACCTCATTAAAGCCCAAGCGAGTTTTGACGCTAAGCGGCAAACGCCCGGTCAAACCTTCCTTTGCCGCATCTATAATATCACTGGCCAGCTGGCGGTTTTCCAGTTTTATTAGCGCGCTGCAGGCGCCATTTTGCACTTCACTTTTTGCCGGACAACCCATATTCAGGTCCACACCCACGAAATTGCAGCCGTCGGGCAGGCCAAGCTCACGGGCAATTGTGCCGTCTGCAATCTGTTCAGCCACCACTTTGAAATTTTCCGGATTGAGCCCCCACAGCTGCGCCACCACTGCCCTTTCTCCCTCAACGAAGCGAAGCTTTTTCATAAGTTTACTGCGGCCCGGGCTCATTAGGCCGTCCACATTCACGAATTCAGTAAAAAACACATCCGGTGCGGCGGTACTTTGAATAATCTGCCGAAACACAGTGTCGGTTACATCATCCATCGGTGCCAATACAAAAAATGGCTTTGGTAGCGTTGCTATGAAATTCATAATCGTGTTTTAGGCAGCTTTACACGCAGTTCGTCTTAGCGCCCCGCAAGAGCCGCTGCTTTACTACGTTCTCTTCGGACGTGTTCGAGACTACAGCAAGGTCCGAACACAGCCGAGGTTCAACAATGTGCCATACTCTATATTACATCAGATATTGCGTTAGAAAGCAAACACATGGCCCTACTGGCCGTCTATTCCCAACGGAAGACGCGGAAGGCAATGACGTAGATGATCAGCATCCACACGCCCATAACTGCCAGCTGAGGGCCAAGATCTAGCAGCGTTTTACCTTCGGTCAAGATCATGCGCGCGCCATCAACCACTGGTGTAAGCGGCATGTAGGTCGTAACATTCTGCAGCCACTGCGGCATCAGAAAGCGAGGGAAGAACACACCCGTCAGGAACATCATAGGGAACACGATAATGTTGCCGAGTGGCGCCACCTGGCGCTCGTTCTTTGCCCAGCCGCCCAATGCTAGGCCAATTCCAAGAACCATAATGATGCCGAAGGCTAGAAAAATAGCCAGCTGCACCACGCTGCCAACGACATCCAGGTGGAAGACCGACTTTGCAACTACAAACATCACTGCAATCGACAGCAGGCCTGTCACCGCCTGACCCATCATGGTAGAGAGGAAATACTGCCAGACACGAAGCGGCGTAGTATGCAAGCGCCGTAAAATACCCATTTTCTTAAGTTCCGGGAAGACGTTCATAGGGCCAAAAATGCCCGCCCCCAAGATAGAGAAGCCGATCAGACCGGTGAACGTGTAGTCGAACGCGTCCAGGCTATGTTCGTTGTTCTGTTTGCTGACCACGGTGAACGGTGTCTTGTTCGCGACAAGCGTAGCGTTGAGGCCCTGAAATTCAGCTTGCAGCACCGAAACAAGCGTCTGGGCTGCCTGTTCGTTGTTCTGCGTATAGTGCACGATAGCCTGACCAGTAGGTATACCATCGACTGGGTTGCCGAATGCCGCCGGCAATTCAATAGTTGCGTCAAGCTCGCCACGGCTCATTTTCTGATTCGCCTCAGTAAAGCCAGTGACATCTTGGTTGACTTTTATGACCTTGCTTTTGTCTAGTTGTGAGACAAACTTTTTAGCAGACGCTGACCGTGAACTGTCAATGACCGCCACGTTCAAGGAAACAGAGTTGTTGTGGTTGAGCGCACCAAATACGAACAGGAATATCAACGGGAACAAAAAGGTGAAAAACAGCGCCAGCCTGTCACGAAAAACGCGGCGCAAATTGATGCGAAAAAACGCCCAAACGGTATAGAGTTTTTGTTGTAATGTCATACTCGCAGAGCCTTTCCTGTCAGGTCAATGAACACGTCTTCAAGGTTCGCTTGCTCGACCTTTTGCTCTTTCTTGAACCCGCGCTTCAAAAGGTCTTTGATAAGGTTCTGCGGAGTGTCAAGTTTAACGATTTTGCCGTGGTCCATGATAGCAATGCGGTCACAGAGCACTTCTGCTTCGTCCATATAGTGGGTAGTCAGGATGACGCTGATACCGTGGCTGCGGACTTCTTCGATAAGTTCCCACAGGTTGCGCCGGGCCTGCGGATCCAGACCGGTGGTCGGTTCGTCCAAGAAAAATACTTTGGGACTGTGTACTAGTGCGGTAACAATGCTAAACCGTTGTTTCTGACCGCCGGACAGGTTTTCTACAAAACTATCAGCTTTATCGCCCAGGTTTACTTCGTCCAGGAATTTCTTTGGGTCTACCTTTTCGCCGTAAGCCGCTGCGAACATTTGGATAAGTTCGGTGAGCTTGGTCTTGTCCTGGAAACCGGGCGTTTGCGGCTGGACACCGATCATGCCACGGATTTTATACGGGTTCGCAGCGACATCTACGCCGTCAATCATCGCCGTGCCGCCATCGATTTCACGCAGGGTTTCTATCATTTCCAGCGTAGTGGTCTTGCCGGCGCCATTAGGCCCTAGGATGCCGAATATCTCGCCCTTTTTGACATCAAAGCTAATGCCATCAACGGCCTTTTTGCCGTCGTATGATTTTTGTAGATTCTCTACTTTAAGGATAGCTTCATCTGATTTTGCCATACACATTTACCCTATCATATCTTTTGGTTAAATAGAAAAACACCCCAGGGATCTGGAGTGTTCTTCGTGCAACAGATATTAACCGCGCTTGACAGTCAGGAAACCATTGCGTGGGTTTTCATTCACGCTAAAACCTTCTGGCAAGTCGCTTGCTTCGGGGCGTTCATCCTTAGAGAAGTAGTAAATAGTCTGCTTCTTGCCGCCGCGGAGCGTTACTTCTTTTGAGTTCAAGTAGTATGTAACACCTTTTGAGTTCGTGTGCTTGTATGCCATTTGCATACCTCCCCTTATAACTAATGTTAGTACCCCTAACATACTCTGCCCGGTTTTTGTTTGTCAACAGCTTGCAGCCCTTAGAGAAGGTTTTTCACGAGCACTGGAACTTGCCCTTAAGAGGTAAGTTGTATTACACTTGTGCTTGTTACTAACTGTATTTCTAAGGTGGTTTAAGTAGATGGACTTTCGTCAAATAACTCAGCCAAATAATGGTCGTCCCCCTGTTACCCCACAGGCACCCGTTAGCCCTGAACACAGGGAAAGCAAAGGTGTTCAGAGCAAACCGAAACACCGCAGCTGGCTACAGCTATTCAGCGGAATACTGCTCGTCGGCATTGCGGTTCTGCTGGCATGCGTTGCAGTCGCTATAAACAGAGGTGGCAGTGATAATGAGAACAAGTACGTAGATACCAGCAAGTATCAGGCTGTCTTCCTGAACAATGGACAGGTGTACTTTGGCCACATAGCGGACCTGAACAATAGCTACCTTCGTATGACCGGCATCTACTACCTAACACAAAGTGGCAATGCAAGCGGCAGCAGTACCAGCTCTAGTTCCAGCAACTATTCACTGGTAAAGCTCGGCTGTCAGCAAATTCACGATCCGCTCGACGAAATGGTCATAAACCGGGACCAGGTGACATTCTGGGAGAACCTGCAGAGCAAAGGCAAGGTCGTAAAAAGTATCCAGCAGTTCCAGCAACAGAATCCGAATGGTCCTGATTGCTCCCAGGTAAGCTCTCAGACCCAGGCAAGTAGTTCTAACGCGCAGGGCAGCGCTACCGACACTACTAAATAAGTACGAGCTACGTCTCTGGAGGCACCACGGCTACGTGGTGCCTTTTAGTTTCTACATCCCATTGAAGAGTACCCGGGTTATTTGTTGCCGGGTATAAGTCTGCGGAACGATAAAGACAAATGCCGACCCACGACTGTGGCTGTAGACACTCGAAACAATCTTGGCTGCCTGCCTGAAGGCGCCCTCGTCACAAATATTTCTTAGCCCACCAGTGATAAGGGGCTGCTACCAAAAAGCCGAGTAGTGAGATACCGGTGAATACCAAACTCCAGCCAGCCACATCCGGTGACCATTTGGCTGAGGTAAAATCAAATTTGTACAAACTATCCGGGACAACCGCCAGCTGTACGCCATGGTTGGAGGCGTATTGCTGGATACACGATATAACCTCACTGCCAACATCGGTCTGGTTATCACAATAGTCCAATGCGGCGTTGTAGAGACCACTATTGCCTTGGCCTAATGCACTTTCCTGCGACTTTTGTAGACGTTCGTAAGTGTATTTTAGCTGAATGGGCGGATGCACGGCATTCGGGCCGCTGGCAAGGCTCGTATTCATATGGCTGTAGACGTAGGAGCGAAGGGTTCGTAGCGCACCCTCTACATTACCATTGTTTTTATCGGCAGCATACACCGCGTCGCGCAAACGCACCATCTGTTCATTGTTGTGGCGCAAGCTAACCAAACTGATACTGCCGAACACCGCAACCGAGACTATGAAATACCACGGTTTCACCCGGCGATACAGCCGCCAAACATGGTGTAGATACCGCTTATTCATCTTGCTTATGATTATACTCCACAGCTAGTTCCATACTATTCCGTTCGCCCATTTGTTTGAGAGGTCCGACCTCACAACTTTACAACATTTGTGTACGACCTCTGGTTAAGGCATACTGGGGTTATGCATATTTTCTTTTCCGGGATCGGTGGCACTGGCATAGGCCCTCTAGCCCTAGTAGCAAAACAGGCTGGCTACGACGTATCGGGGTCTGACAAACAGGATTCACAATATGTCGCTTACCTGCGCAGCCAAGGTATTACCGACATAACTATAGGCCAAACCACCGAGGGGATTGCGGCTGTGCACGATAGAGCGCCGATAGACTGGTACGTGTATTCGTCAGCTGTCGCCATAGAGCAGCCTAATGCGCCGGAGTTCGTATTCTGCCGTGAGCAAAACATCCACATGAGCAAGCGCGACGAGCTCCTGAATCAGATCCTGCAGGACAAGCAGCTCAAATTACTGGCGATTGCCGGTACGCATGGCAAAACAACGACTACGGCGCTCACCGTATGGTTGTTTAAACAGCTCGGTATCCCAATCAGCTACATCCTGCCGGCCAAAAGCAGCTTTGCCGATATGGGCGCCTACGACAAAGATGCTGAATATTTTGTATATGAATGCGACGAATTTGACCGTAACTTTCTGAGCTTTGAACCATATTTAAGTTTAATCACCGGGGTAGACTGGGACCACCCAGACATTTACCCTACTCGTGACGATTACAATGCTGCCTTTCGCGAGTTTCTGGAACAGAGCCGGCAAGTCGTACTGTGGCAGTCAGATGCTGACCGGCTTGAAGTTGAAGCAACTGGAAACATACAGATACTGGACGATGCCGACGCGGCGATCCACACCAGCCTGATATTGCCCGGTTTGGTTAACCGGCAAAACGCCTGGCTCGTAGCACAGTCCTTACAGCCAATAATTAACAAGCCGCTCGCCGATCTTTTGAAACACCTGGACACATTCCCCGGTGTTACGCGCCGCTTCGAGCAAATTACAACGGGCCTATACACCGACTACGCGCACACTCCGCCCAAAATTCGCGGAGCTCTGCAACTGGCACGCGAAGTCGCCGGCGAAGATGTAGTTGTGGTGTATGAAGGCTTGCACAATACTCGTCAGCATTTTATAAAAGACGAACTGCACAACCTCTTTGACAATGTTAAGCACCTATACATCGTACCCAGTTATCTGGCACGGGAAGACCCGTCGCTCAAACTCCTGACGCCAGACGATCTAAAACTATTGCTAAGCGCCGAAGCACAAACACTGACTGATCCCGCTTCTTTGGGACCGGAATTACGCCAAGCAATCATAGATCATCTGGAGGCTGGCGACACGGTGCTTTGCATAAGCGCAGGCGGCGGCAAGAGCTTGGACGAGTGGGTCCGCAAGGAATTCGCTGCCTAGTTATTGAGCCATAGCTAGGCTAGAGCAACAGTACTGCTAGACACAAGGCAATTGCCGCAAGGGCGGCCACCCAAGGCCATAACGGCGCAGTATCGTCAGTCTTTTGGGCAGTTTCTGGCGTAGTGGTCTGTGCAGCTTGTTGCGTGGGACGAACTACCGAAGGTGATCCCTGGGTGGTCGCATTAGGTATCTGCACTGGCGATGGTGCGGCAGCGTTGCCGGAAGTTGAGCTGCCCGTGTGGCTAGTGGTGGTCGCAGCAGCAACCAGCGCAATCTCGCCCGCCGCAGTGTTGCGATGTTGGGCACGACCTATTTCCTGGGCCCGTTCATTGTGATATTCACGGCCATATTCAAAGGAGGGTTCTGTTACCAGTTTGCCCGACTTTTTCTCGTGCTCCGTGACCACCCAGCCCTCTTTTTTAAGGTAGTGGTTCTCCGGTATTTCCAGCTGGCCCTCAACAACTAGCTGCTCCGGTACGGCTTTAGCAGTGGTCCGTTCAGGCGAAAGCGGTTGTCTTTCTGCCTGGGCCTGGGGAGCTGACAGTACCGTTTGAAAACGCTGCTCAGTATCGTGTAGCTTACGCTTGGTAGCCGCCAGCTCTGCGCCGGTCCGAATAGTGCGCTTATCCTGTTCATTTCGCTCAAAATCGTAGCTTTTACGGGCAGTATTGAGCTTTTTATCAAGCGCCTTGTAGCGTTTCTCGGCCTTTCGCTCAGACTTCTTGCGCTTATGGCGCCCGTACAGAAGACCTACAAACAAGCCGGTGGTCACACCTCTGCTTAGCCCCCTTTTAGTGCCATAGTACTCAGCGTCTTCAACGTCTTTGCTGGTCGCAACCAGTGCTTCGCCGCTTCTACTATGGGTTGCCGCCCGGTGCTGGCGCTGCGCGTATGCCCGATAAGCCTGTGCTGGCTCCAGTGGTCCCAGTGGGTCTACTGGATCTAGTGTTTCTAGCGGTGCTGATGCAGCCACAATCTCAGCAGCAGTCGGCCCGTAAAACGGAGGGTCCGGCGGAAATTCAAATGATGGTGGAGCCGGTGGGTCCACAGGTGGCACTTCACCGCCACCTGCAGCCATAACTACGGGTTCGGTTTCGGGCGGGAATGTCGGTGCTGGCGTCTCTTTGCTTGGCTCGGCTGGCTTGGGTTTTTCCGGTTCCGGCTTATCGGATCGGCGTTCAGGTGGGGTATGAGAGACTATTGCCTCTGCTGCTGGTTGTGGTGGCCGGGTTGCTTTTTTGGGCTTTTTGTCATGCAGTATAAATACACCTTCCGCAGAGGAATTTTCGTCTGTATCTTTAGAATAGAGAACCGCCTCGCCTAGGTTGAGCGCCGTTGGCGGGATTTCCTGTTCTGGCAGCAATGGATAGTTGCTCGCCCTGTCTTCAGCCTTTTCCCTTTTGTTGCCCTTTTCTGGTTTGCCGGAGTTGATGGCTTCTGGCTTGGTCCCGGTGCCAACGGGACCATGTGGAGTAACGACCGTAGCAGCCTCAGCAGTAATCCTGGAATCAGGCGTTTTTTCGGGGGTTTTTGTCCCTTTAGCGGGCTTGCTCCGTTCCTGCGCTCTGCCCTTTTTTACCAGCAAACCACCCAGCACCATTTTTTCACGATCACCAGCTTCCTTTTTAGTAGGCCTCTCCGGCACTTCTGCTTCGACTGGAACCGCAAACTGACCCAGACTGGCGCCGTTCCTTCTGCGCTTCCTTTTAGTAGTCTGGTTATCGTCCGGGCCCATCTCTGCCGGGGTGTTCGGAAACCGCTTCATAACGAGTATATTTTACAACTTTTAATCTGTTTCTTCAACATCCCAGCCATATTCGCAGTACGGGTTGCCCGCCAAGGCGTTTTCGACTATAAACCGGTGCGCAGGGATGATGTTGTCAGGCAAATTATCTACATCGAACCAATCCAGCGAACTGTGCACTTCAGGTTCAGCATTCACAACTTCCCCTTGCCATTCAACAGCTTCAAAACAGACATCAACCCACGACAAACCCTGCTCCGGGTTGTTACGGTGACAGGTAGTGCAATGACGTAAATCTTCGGGCCGTAACGTTATACCCACTTCTTCTTTGGCTTCACGAATTGCCGCTTGGAGGACTGTTTCGCCCTTTTCAACTTTACCCGACGGAGCTAATCCGTAGGAGCCATTCATCCAACTTGTGTTGGCGCGCAGCACAAACGCAATGGTATTATCTCGCCGCAGTATTACATAACAGGCGGCATAAGGTTGTGCATATTCGTCGGTCAACGATTATCTCCGCTGCCCGTGAGCGTACCACGCTCCTTCCGGCTACGCAGCTTTTCTATGTTAGCCGTTGCGATATCGTCGAATGAGACACCGAGATCATGCGCTACAACAGCGATATACCACAGAATATCTCCCAGTTCTTTGGCTACATTAGCCTTGTCCAGCAGATCAATGTCAGCATTATTATCACGAATCCATTTTTTAAAAATTGCCAGCACTTCGCCGGCCTCATCGCCCAGACCGAGCACCTGCTGCATCAGCTCCTGCAGCTGGTCCTGTTTGGTAAGATTTGTGGTGATCGCTTTGGCCTGATATTCATCGAATGTCATTATTCTGTAATTCTCCCGCTCTCATCAATTTTTACTGCACCTTCGCGAACAACTTCTATCGCATCATCCACGATCTGAATAATCGTCGATACAGGGCGATTCGATAAATCGCCGCCGTCAACATAGAAATCGACTGTGTCGCCAAAATATTCCTGAGCATCCGAAAGCACCGTTGCCACCGGCTCGCCAGCTATGTTCGCGCTGGTTGTTTGCAGCGGGCCAGTTTGTTGCATCAGTTCGAGCAGCGGCTTGTAGCCGGGAATACGCACCGCAATAGTGCCCGTAGCCGCATCGACCAAATAGCCTGGCTGGTGGGGGATTCGAACGCTAACAGCCCCCGGCCAAAACCGCTCAACAGCTTTCAGGTAACGTTCCTTTAGGCCAAGCCCGACCAGCTGATCGATGGCTGCAGCGACAAGCGTCCCTGGTTTGTTTTCACGGTGTTTTACTGCATATAAACGCGCTACTGCCGCCTCGTCTGCCGCCCGGCAAACCAAGCCGTACACGGTGTCAGTTGGTAAAACGCCTACCGCACCTTGCTTCAGAAGCGCAACAAGCTCGGGATCATTGATGTCATGAAATATTCGCATAAACTATTTGAAAAATCCTAGTTCTGCCGGTTTTGGTGGGTTGGACGGTTCCATACTGGGTTACATTGTACCAATTACAGGGAGTACATGTCACCTTTTGACCGGATAAGACCCTCTGCTATCAAATCTTTTAGCACATCTGCTAGCCGTTCATCGGCTATCTTGTCCTGCAGAGCGGCGAATGATAGATCGCCGGCGCCAAGAAAGCGAATAATCCGACCGCGCACCTGCCGGCGCGAACCATCAAAGGCCGGCTGCTTTGTGTAGTGTCTGCTGGCCTTGTTCAAGTTCCCCGCGCTGGCTTTTAGGTAGCTGCCGTAATCCATGAGCGCCCAATAGAATTCACGCGGGTTTTCCTGGTCCAACGTCTGTTGTAGCAGTGCGATGATTTCTTTGTCAGAAACATCCGTGCGACCAGGAAAAAAATGGTGTATGTAGACAGTCCGTACGTTGGTTTCTACAAAAGATACCGGCTGGTTGTATGCATATGCCAAAATAGCACCGGCAGTGTTACGGCCAATCCCCGGCAGCTTGGTTAAGCCCTCTGCCACGCTGGGGAATTGCTTCAGGCTGGCAACTATTTGTGCCGCCTGCCATAAAAACTTAGCCCGGCGGTTGTACCCGAGTCCCTGCCAAACACGAAGGACATCTCCCAGTTCAGCTTCTGCCAAAACATGCACCGTTGAAAATACGTCTAGGAATACAAGGTATTTTGGAATAACCCGCGCCACCTGCGTCTGCTGAAGCATAAGCTCACTAACCATAATTTTGTACGGGTCAAATACACCGTCAGGGCCAGGCTGACGCCATGGCAGGCTACCCCGGCCATGCTGTGCATAAAAATCCCACAGCGTTTCCAGAAATGATTGCTTTGCTTGATTGCTAAGTTCCATGATTGCTATGATATAGGAAAGAAAGTGAGGCAACCACCCTATGATGCCCCTGCTAACACACATCATGAAACGTCTGGCAGTATTAGCAATAGGCGCGTTTTTTATTTATTTGGCTGTCTGGCGGGTATTTCCGTTTTTCGATAACCGGACGCCAATAGCTATCGCGCTATTTGCAACCTACGTCGCTATGGCTTATGCGGTCATACCGCTGCTATTCCGTGTGTATCGTTTCTTTTATCATCCAGTACACCTGCCGTTATACTGCACGACACCCGATGGTTTTGCCAGCGACCCGATAAACATCGCCCTGATTGGAACGCGCACACAGGTATTCACTGCCATGCAAGCAGCAGGCTGGACACTGGCTGACAAGAATTCCCTGCTAAACACGCTGCACCAGATCATTTTTACCTTGTCGGGACGGCCGTATCCAAGCGCGCCCATGAGCCGGCTGTATCTGTTCGGACGGAAGCAGGATTTTGGATTTGAACTAGAAGTACCCCATAGCCGTGGGCACAGGCATCATGTTCGTTTCTGGGCTGCCGACGCCGGTCTGGCGAACGAAATAGAACACCACGCCCGGCACGCACGTTTTTGGCAACGATTTTATATGCCTGCGCTGCATCAGCCAGACGTGCAATTTTGGGTGGGTGCAGCCAGCGAAGATGTCGGCTTTGCGCCAATCCGCCACAACGCCCAGGTAACACACATGATCGACCCAAACACGAATCGCGAACGAAGGCGCATTGTTCGCGACCTGCGACGATCCGGTAAACTGATTGCCAGCCGTACGGTTTTTGTGAACCGCCCGTTTTCACTCCGTAATCGCGCTCTGCGCGGACACTTGCACAGCGATGGGCGCATCGCTATCTGCGAACTCCGCTAAGAAATTCACGGTGGGAGGACAGACCTCCTAGCGTGATTCTTACCACCTACAGTCCGCCGTATCCACCGCCGTAACCGTTGTAGTTGATGGCAGGTTTGTAATAGTCCGTAATTTTGAGCGGTGTTCCGCCAGAAGCTGGCATGATGTACAGCTCACTGCTGTTTTTAGAAACCAGCAGATAGTTATCGGTAAACCAGCCGTAGGTGTTATAGTCACTCAATGACGCGATCTGCTTCTGATTCTTCGCGTCACCATCACCTGCAAACAATGTGTTCTTGCCATCACGCTGCTCACTCCAGAATGTACCGTTTCCTGACGGCGATAAGAGGTAGGTAGGATAGGGGGTCTGGTAGAATTTTGCGTCCGTCATATTTGTGTCAGTCGTAAGCTTCCCATCATCGTAGTCATAAAAATCATCCTGACCGGCATTCGAGAATTGAACATAAAGACCGTCGGGTTCATACAATTGAGTCCCTATACTTATGGATGAATAGTATACGGTTGCCGGGTAGCTGGCAGGAGTGAAGCTCTTAATCACGTTATGCTCAGACCCGTCGGCACCAATAGCATCAAGTTCTGCCTGTTTGCCATTCAGCACGCCGTAGCCTTGCCCTTGCCAGTTCTTGGCATATACTATCTGGTCGTCCATAAGGTAAGGTGTAGTGAATGTCTGTTTTGCGTAATTGTTCTCTGCCGTACCGGAACCTTGCGTCTGGTCGAGCAATAGCGTGTGGCCAGTAGCTGGGTCGAAGGATTTAAGCGCTTCTTGACCTGATTGCCAGTCGGATACCGTGTTACGGTTAACTTCATAAATAAACCTGTCGCCACTCCAGCCAACCAGACTAAAGGTTGCGTTGCCTTCATCGATAGTCGTCAGTTTGTCCCCATTCGTGGTATCTATCAGGTACACGCTAGCATTGTCACCGGAGCGCTTGGAAAGCAGCGCTAGGTATTTCCAATCGCGCGAAGCGAGTAATGACGTGCTGTTCGGGTCTTCGCTGCCAGTACCTGCGAGCACTGTTTGGCGGTCAGTGCCGTCCAGATTTGTCTTCACAACGTCTATGGTGCCGCTTAAGTTAGATAGGAAATATAGTTTGCCGGACGGCGTGATACTGAACGTGTTTTTCGCAAGATCAACCCCCGCGGTTACGTCCACCTTGGCAGTGTTATAGCCGGACAAGCTTACATTCGCCGACTGGGTTGTAGCGCTCGAGGCCATCACGAGAGTAGCTAAGCCTTTGGCATCTGTTTTAACTTTCGCACCCTGCGCGCTTACCGTGGCGCCAGCCAGTGGCTTGCCAGTGATTTTGTTCACCACTTTGATAGAAACCTGTCGGCCAAGCGCCACAACTGGCACCTTAAACATGTTCTGACTACCGGAAAGGGTTACGAGCTCTTTTTTGGATGCACCCGTGTAGTACTTCTTGCTCACCTTTACGGTTTTGCTGCCGGCATGTATGCGCAGTACGGCTTTCCCATCTGCCTCTGTTTGTGCCGTCTTACCTGCCAGTTCTACCGTTGCTCCACTAACGGGTTCACCGCTTTTGCTATCCACTACCTGCACCGTTACAGGAGCCTTCAGGACCAAACCTGCAATGGTATAGCGAGTAAGCGGCACGACAGCTAATGCGGCGATCACGACCAGCAAGCCGGCAATAGTTCCCCACCGTTTGCGCGGGCTAGTCCACCAGTCAGCCATGAAATTCCTAAACCGCTCGCGACGACCAGATTTCATTACCACCGCTTCTTCGGCTGCTTTGTCCTGCGCCTCCAAAGCTTCATCGCCATCGTTTTTCATGATGTCATCGACTACTGCGTCGGTTTTAGGATCTATATCGGTCCCGGGTTCGATTTCTACAGGATCCGTGGAATTGTCATCAACTTCTGGCGTGCTTTTCGGCTTCGGCATTGCTGCATCCTCCACAGATCTATCAGGTTGTTTTGTATCATCTTTTTCTGTCATCACGCTTGTCCTTTACGGGTACTATAGCAAAAACTGCAGGCAATATATACTAATTGTCATGGAGAGTATGAGTGACGCCGTAGCACTTACCGCAGCCAAATATTTAAGTGAGCACGACGCCGTATTACGACCAGTTATTGAGCGAGTTGGGCTATGCACAATCCGGCCGCATAAGGACTACTACCAGGAACTAGTTGATAGTATCATCAGCCAGCAGCTGAGCGTGAAAGCCGCGCGTAGTATAGAGGGCCGATTTCGAGATCTGTTCGGCGGCGTGTTTCCAACCCCGGAACAGATTTTGACGACCAATGTCGACACGCTGCGCGGGCTTGGTTTTTCGCGGGCCAAAAGCTCGTACGTGCTAGACCTGGCCCGACATGTTGTCGACGGGAAAGTTCGCTTCGACCATTTGGATGCGTTTAGTAACGAAGATGTGATCGCTGAACTAACAGCCGTAAAGGGCATCGGCACCTGGACTGCACACATGTTCCTAATGTTCTGCATGGGCCGCACCGATATACTCCCCGTGGGTGATTTGGGCATACGCAACGGTATCCGTAAACTATACGGTCTCACCGATTCACCAACCCCCGATCAGATCAGTGAAGTTGCCTCCAAAAACAACTGGCATCCGTACGAAAGTATCGCCAGTTGGTACGTCTGGCAATCGCTCGACAACGCCCCGGCTGTTTAATTACAGCCGGACAGATTAACTTTTAGGATCGCTTCAGCTAGTTCAGTGTAAGTGACTGCAGCAGGTCAATCACCTGTTGCTTAAACGCTGCATCTTTCCAGCGGGATGCCAGTAGTGTGATCGGCTTGGGTGCGCCATTTACACAGCTAGTGTCTTCACAGTCCACGAATGTGACACTTACTAGTGGGTTGCCCTTTATGACATCGCTCATGGGGATTTGCTGTCCGGATTCGTATCCGTTATCGCCCGTCAGGTAGAGTGCATCTAAACCATTCGGGTTTTTGTAACCCAGATAGCTTAGATATGTTTGCGCCCGCTGCACGCTAGACGGCTGTTTGTACGTAAGTTTGTCGGAAGCCAGATTTGCCATAGCACCGCCAGATGGGAAACCGGGTATGTTTGTTTGCGGATTCTGAATGGTTACCAGCACATGCCCGGTCGTTGAGCCGCTCACGCTAGTCATCTTCACGCCTGGTGACGTTATGGTCAACTTCGCAGTGGTGTCAGAAATGAGCCAATCGCCTGGATAGTCCAACCCGAGTGTATACGTTACCGAGTCGTAGTGTTTCGTTGCTACCGTTGCCGTCTTGGCCGGTTGCTGCGTCTGGGCAGTTGTACCCGTTTGCGATTTTTTAGCGTCTGGTGTCTTAGCTTTGTTGTTTCCCAACCAATATGCCCCGAATGACGCGGCGGCCACCAGCACAATTACCAACACTACAGTGGGCCACTTGCGTTTCCGTATGTGCTTCGGTGGGGCGGGCGCAAACGAAACTGCGGCAGCCGCACGGGCTTCGCGTAGTTTTCGCCGTTCCTCTTCGGCCACCACCCCATCCGGGTCGCCCGGAGCCACTACATGTTCGTTCAGGTCGTCTTTGTCATCATCTGCTCCGTCATCCCATTGCTCGACAGGAAACGATTGCTCTGGCACGATCGGCTGAGCAGGCAGTTTTACTGACTTCGGTAGTTCGGGCGGGCCAGTGAGGTTTATTGAGTCCATACTATAAGTATAAACCACAGAAGATCCTATTCGCGACGTATGCAGTAATACAGCAGCGTACCGGCCATAGTCAGCACCCCGCCACCGGTCAGTACCGTAGTCCAGTTTAGTCGGAACAGCTTTTGTGCACCGGGTGAAAATTGCAAGGCAGCAGTACCTTGACCCGGGCTAGACGGCACATTCATAGCATCACCCAGAACTGTCCCGTTTGGTTGCGTAGCGTTTGGATCGGTTGTCGTGGGCGCCCCTGAAGTATCCCTCTTGGCTTGTACTGTAGTATCAGTTGTTACCTGTCCAGAAATTATTGTTTTGGACGAGAGGGAAATATCAGGGTCGCAGGCATCATCAATGCCATCATTATCAACATCCTGCCCACTTAACGGCAACAGTAAACAGACGCTTGTACTATTTGGCACGCCATCGCCATCATAGTCGTCCGCGCTCGCCGCAATGTACAACACCTTTTGTATATCTACATGCTCACCGGCCATATTTGTGCCGTAGACATGCAGGGTATGATATCCCGGCACTGTATCCGCTGGGATATGCACCGTGGTTGTTACGTTTCCCTCGGAACTTACGCCGCCTTCGTCAAGCAAAACTGGATTAGAATGCAAAACTACTTGGTACGGGCTGCCCGGCTGCAGCTGCGTCCCGGCTCCGTTCACCGCAATATTTTCCGCACTGCCGCGCACTATAAAATCATCTGTCATTGTGTCATCATTAGAGACTTGAGCTATGGTTCGGCCAGTGCTAGGTACGCCTTGCAGGAACGGTAAGCTCCAATCAAATACTGGCGGCTTATATGGCGCTGGCGAAGGCATATCTGCGGTCAGATTATTGGTTTGCTTAGAAATATTAGCCGCCAACAGCTGATAGCCAAGCGCCGTAGGATGATAGCTTTCTGCACCAATAAAATTGATAACGTGATTATCGAAAGTTACGCCCGCATCGTTGCCGACCGTAAAACCGTTCATAGCGCTCTGTCCGGCCGGCGCTTCACACAGTCTATGACCGTCGAACGCCTGCTGCGTATTTACATAGAACACGCCAGCGGTTTGCGCCGCCCGCTGCACCACACTATCCAGGTAGTCTATAAGCTGGGCAGAAAATGCAACTTCGTCGCTATTTAAATGCACATTCAAGCCGCAATCTCCACCCGGTTTCGCAATTTGCGGATACCCCACCACGTACAGCCGTGCACCGCCTGACTGTTCACGGAGCGTGGTGTACGTATTAACCAGTTTGCCATAGGTTGCGTCTATTTCATTGACCACTTCTGCCCGGTCCTCATACGTGTTGTAGCATGTGCCGCCACCGGTGTTTGCCACACACGCTTTTACAATATCTGCAAAGCCTACATCATCACCGCCGACTGACAGTAAAATTGCCTCTGGTTGATAGGCTGATGCAAACTCCTGCTGATAGATATAACCCGGCATAAAGTTCGCCAGGATTGAGGGCTTGTCCCTTTTGTCCTCTGGTATTTTGTCCGTGACTTGACCCTTGTATTTTTTATTTTCGCCAATGATGTCAAAAGTCCTTGCTCCAGAGCATGCAATTGAATTATAAGTATTAAAATATTGCTTGCCCAGAATAAATGGATACGCAAGTTCAGATAGATGACACGGATCATTAGCCGTGTCAGTTCCATCCCGGTAGTCGAACGCCCCCTGCCCCGATATATACGAGTCGCCCATCCCCAACAAGCCTAGCTTGTGTTGCGTTACTCCCGGCGCTGTCGCCAAAAAACTAGCAGCCTTGTAGGTGCTCCCATTTACCTCATACCGTGCACTGAAACTAATACTGTCGTCATTAACAAACCTGATGTGCGTAGGAAGTTTTATCCCCTGTTGTTGGCCGAGTAGGCCCTGCCACATGTCTCTTCCGCTACAAAAAGCCTGCTTATTCGTGGGGATATCAAGCTGGCTAGTACAGGTAGACAGATCATACACTTCCAGATTCCCGGCTCCAAATATATCCGTGTTAGCTGCCGCATATCGTCCGTCGTTGCTGATGGCCAATGCGGGATAGGCCAAGCCTAAGAACCAGTCTGGCTCCAGTGATCCAGCAAACAACTGCACGCTCAGATCTGACGTATTCACCCGCAGTAGTCCTACATGCGGCGCATCCATTACCATCCATGCGCCATTGGTCGAGAAAGCTATATCATCGGCGTTTACCTGTAGCGGCTCGTTTGAAATCGGATCACGCAATAGAGTGTCCGGGGCGGCCGTTACGTCATAGTATGTCTCGTCATACGTAATGTTTAAACGCAGCGATGCTTTGGTAAGATTACGATACACCCCTACATCGTTACCAATCGCAGGCGAGGACAGGGAAACCATCGCCATAGACGCATCGGTGGTTGGTATAAAAAATGAAGAGTGGGTTGGCCCATCCAGCCTCATAAATTTATTATTACCTGTCTGGATACTACCACTAGTCGTCAGCGTACCCAGGGGTGATTGAAAGGTACAAACTGTTTGTGGTGCACCCCCGCTCTCGGGAATATACAGCTGCTTCGTGCAGTCTGTATTGTTACTATCAGGTGGTACATTATCTGGCAGATCTACAATCTTACTCAAAGTGGGCGCATCTTTCAGCAGCCATTCTGAGCTGTCTTGTGCGGCCACGCTTCGAATACCGCCATAGGCCGCCACTAATAACACTATTCCAGTAACAAATACCAGACACGCCCACCTAAAGCGCACCCACACAGCAAATCTCCAGCTAAATTTACTGTACTTTACCTCATTTACTGAGATACGTCAATTCAAGAGGCGTGGCACATGCGTGCTGAGGGCAAAACTCAACAAGAGATTTGCGACTTTATAAATTCACAAGGCTATCAGAAATACATTACAAAGCGTGGCGGGCATGTCACGTTTCCAATGAGTGACAGCACGCTCAGCAACGTATTTAAAGATACGTTTTACTTTGGTGAGCTAAATCAAGCCGGTCAAACAATTGATCTAGTAGCAGCTCCAATACCGTTTGAGCCTATGGTTGATCGTGAGCTGTTCTCTATGGTCCAAGAGTTGAGCAAAACTAGAAGGCGAACAAGTAAGCTTAGTCGAAAGCCGTTTCTGCCAATACGTTATGTGGTATTTTGTGACGTTTGCCAATTCCATAAGCCGATGCAAGTTGGGCATACGACAGGTAGGGACAAAGTTTCTCGCTTAAACTACGCTTGCTTAAACAAGGAATGTACCAGAGAAAGAGGCTATAAGAGTATTCGCGGTATGCTTGTATTTAGTGAGATTGATAGAGTGATAAACGAGAAGCTAAGCAGCTTGCCAGACAGCGCCTATGATAAATACCTAAAAGAGCTAAAAACATACAGCGATACCGCAAGGATTAAATTGCGAAGCGAACTTAGTAGAGCAAGGACAGTAAAGACTGGGTACGATAGAAAAGTTTCAGACCTTTCATCAACGCTTGCAGGAGTGAAAGACGAGCGAGTTAAAAAAGTTCTTACTCAACAGCTCACAGAAGCGGTTGAATTCGTACAAGAGCAGGAACAGATTATTCAAACAAGCCAGCAAAGCCTTGAGCGTAGCACGCTACCGGCTATCAACAAGGAGGAATTCAAAGCTACCCTAAAGGAGATGTCACAAAAGCTGAAGGCAGCTGATGTGGTTCAAAAGGATATCATTGTTAGTAATTTGTTTTTGAAACTCTATTTTGACCAACAAAAAATGACGCAGTACTCCTTAAATGAGCCGTTCGCGTCATTAGTTGCGTTAAGTGGTTTCCAATGGTGGGGCAGAAGCCACAAGTTTTGAACTTATGATAGCAGATCTGGCACAGTGGTTTGTAGACCACTCAGCACCAGTATGGCGGCAGGAGTTACAGGCTGCCGCCAGTACGTCGCGTGAGCTGAGCTACTGCTATTAAGATGGTAGCGTGACGCGTTTTGAACGTCATGCCCACTGAATGCTTGCATCACGTATAAAGAAGTGGCAGTTCTTGTCTTCGCGTACATCAAAGCTCGGGGTGATGGTTAGGGGCTGTGTGGACTGCACCGACCATGTAGGTGTGCGAGAAGCATCAGCATTAACCATGATGCGGTGGCCGGCACCACAGGGGCAATCAAAAGCAATCCACTTCGGCACCTCTACGGTGCCGACGATAACAACGCCGTTGCGGGCGATGTGCTTGGGCACTTCATCCGCGCTATCGACAGTAGCGACAATGCGCCAATCTCGATGCGTGATTCGGTGCCAAAAATGTAACCATAATTGTTGTATTTTTATGAAGACCATGTGAACTCCAGGAATGGGTCGGCTATACCCAATCCAATTTTACCAGAGCCTAGATCACAGAAGTGCCTGGGGGTAGGGGCTACGGTATTGGTGGAGATTTCTCGGTCATGTAGTCTGATGAGTAGCTCGCTTGGCACGGGGCTTGTACCATAGTGTACAAAGCGCTCTAGCAATTCGCTTACTGCCATGGCTGCCACTGAAGTAGTGAATGTGACGACCGCGGGCTCAATGCCATTGAGGGCTGGGGCGTACCCTTCACCGGCGAGTCGTTCTTGCTCCTCCGTGACCATCAACTCCGCGCTTGCCCTGCTTCTGTCGATGCGGCCTCTGCAGAGCAAGCAAGCGGCCCCGGGAACCATGGTCGTTACACGGCCGTAGATTCCACGTAGTTCGCCATCCTCGCTGCTTGCAAGTAGCACTCCGCAGTCAATGACGGGCACTAGCATATGGGTTGCGATTCGCGATAGTAGTAGTCTTGGGGCGTTGGCGTCTGTACAGCCGAATATGACATCACAGAACGACAGCTTTTTAGCACTCGCCTCGTTAATGAGGCTGCCGACAATCCTTTCGGTGGTTATGTCGGGCATGATCTGTTGTATGTAATCCCCTATAACGTCAACCTTAGGCTTGCCTACATCCGATAAGGTTGATCCGTAGACCCGTGTTACATTCGTCTCGGACAAAGTGTCTGGGTCTATAAGCGTAAAGTTGCGAACGCCAAGCCTCGCTAGCTGCTCTATGACTGCTGAGCCGGTTCCGCCGCACCCGACGACACCCACCTTAAGGTCGCCGAGCACGTGTTGCACATCGCCACCGAAGGCACGAATGTTCCTGTCGAAGTAGGAGGGCACTCTTTCCCCTCGGGTGGACGATAGCAAGCGTAATCGATCTCCGACGACAAAAGTACGGTCTATGTTATATATCGTCTCGTCTTCCTCGATTGATCCCCCGATGACCAAGTTGCCGGCTCGGCTGGAGACGATTACCGATCCGTAGTAGTTGATATCTAGCCTTTGGCGGAAGGTGTCTCGTAACTGTTGGTTGACGATCTCATCGCGCTTGCTCGGCGTGACAGAGCCACTAGGGTGTGTATGTAGGAAGAGTGCGACCTCGTGCTGATCGGCTGACGCCTTGAGGTGTGGAACATAGCCCGCGGAGGCTATGGTCATTTCTTTATTGCTACGCTGGACATATGCCCCGTCGGGTATCCAGTCCAGATGCCGGACCAGCACGCGCAGGTCACCCTCCGAGGACTTGGCAATTTTTGTACGCAACACAGCGGCTGATTCTTCTTTCTTGCCTGCGACGACCAGTAACTCATCGGCTATGTAGCTGGGGATGACAAATGTGTTCATATGGTTTTCCTCAGTAATTCCTGATCTATCAACGCGAAGTAAGTTTCTAGTGTGTCGCTGCCAGGGCGCCAGTCATCGGTATTCAGGTGTCGCGACCAGCGCTGCCAATTTCGTCCCAGAAATGATTGCGTTTCGTCAGTCGCACGGATTGTGCGTCCGTCGGCTAGCTTTATGCCTGGGTCAAACCACCACATATCCGGCTGCATATCAGGATAGCCCGGGTTGAGGCGGATTAGTAAATCCGCCTCAACGTGATCATACCCTTCAGGTAATGGGTATGCCGTCACCGATATGCACAGCATGTTTGCGTCGGTCGTAGTCGCGTATTTGAGACCGCGCTCCTGCAAGAAGCGCTCATCGTCGACCGGTAACATTACTCCTCCACCATACCAGGGTTAATGTGGCGCGGGGCTGTAAAGAAGCGTTGGCCGTCGTGAATTTCGACCACGTCGTTGTCGCTAAGCAAGCGGTCACTGTGGCCGGGAACAACTTCGTACAGGTCCCATTTTTCGCCAACTGGAGGGTTTGGTAATGCACGCAGCTCGGCGCCTGTCATTTGTTGCTGGTGGACCGTAAAGTGTTCGCGATCGATTTTAATATGAAACTCGTGGTTCTCATGTTTATTAGTCATAAAAATTTCCTTCAATATCTATTTATCTGTTAACATACAAAAAGAACACATTGGTATCGCGCCAAAAATGTTCGCAAAGACCGTCGCGCTGGAACGCGGCGGTTATTTTTTGGGTGGTGAATGTGTTGGTGTTGGCATTGCCTTATATCCTTCCGCTGTTACCAAGCGGCTTTAATTACTAGTACTGCTCAGTATAAGGAAGCGAAAATCATTTCGCAACAGTCACGTTAGTAACTTACAACGGTTACAGGGGTAATGACAAAAAATATTAAATATAATCATCACTAATGACATCCTGATTGACATATTATTCAAGGTCGGTATATACTGTTAGGTATGAGAGAGCTGGAGAATCTGAAGTACGTGGTGGGGCAGATCGTCCACTATCAGCGGATTGGCAATGGTTGGACGCAGCAGCAGTTAGCTGATGCTGCTGAGCTGAAAAGAACGACAATAAGTAACATAGAGGCCGGCCGTCAGTCGCTGAGCCTCGAACAGTTTTGTCTGATTATGGGCGTCCTTGACGTAAAAGCCGGCGACACGCTTGCAACTGCTTTGCGGCGCCTAACGACCGAGAAACGATGGAGTACAGTTGAGAAAGTAGTCGCCGCTAGTCAGCTTAAAGAGAAAGCGCTACGGAATCATATCCTGGACGCGCTAAAATAAGGAGGGTGTATGAATCGGAAAAGGGTCAAACAGATTGTTCGACAGCTGCTTGCTGAGCACAGTGTCATCTCCGGCCCCATTGATGTTATATATTTGGCGAAGGCATTGAATATAGAGATACGAATTAGAGACTTCGCGAAGGACATGTCAGGCTTTGCTTACCAAAAGGCCGGTGAGAAAGTCATTGGAGTAAACGCAAACGATAGCCCTCTGCGGCAAAGATTTACCATTGCCCACGAGCTGGGCCATATCTACTTAGACCCTCGGGATGACCTAAACGTAGACAAAAACTTCGTGCTTGAATATCGGAATGGGATTTCAAGCCAAGGCACACATCTAAAAGAGATTGAGGCTAACTACTTTGCCGCTGAGCTTCTTATGCCTGAGGAGCTTCTCAAAGAAGACATTGAGGAGTATAAAAAGGATTACGGTGGCTTCGATTTCGAAGATGATCTGCTAGTAAATCTGCTTGCAAAGAAGTACGGGGTTAGTAGGCATGCGATGTCGGTGAGGCTGGCAAGCTTACATTATTTGTAGGTTATCCACAAGTTTACATGGGGTGATAATACAGGAGATATCAGGATGGACGAATTATCCACAGGGGCAGAAAAGGGTGAACTCATAGAATATCAAGACGAGAGTGGCGTGGCGCTTTTTAGTGTTGCGTATGATGGCGACAATTTATGGCTTACTCAGGAGCAGATTGCGAAGCTCTTCGGCGTTACCAAACAGGCGGTCAGTAAGCATATCAGTAATGTTTACAGGGATGGCGAGCTTGAGGCAGGCCAGGGTGTCAACTTAAAGTTGATACCTGTGGATAACGGACAAGTTCACGAAGTTGCGCACTATAACCTCGATGTGATTATCTCCGTAGGCTACCGAGCTCGGAAATCCAAGACCGCAACGCACTTCCGGCGGTGGTCAACACAAGTGCTTCGGGACCGTCTTACCGGCGCAACTGCCACGGCTGTGCGATTAGCGGCCGAGCTACAGGAAGATACTATGCGCTTATTGGCTCGTGGCCAAATAGATGATGGTACTGACCGCTTGATTGATGTTGCGACCAACAAGCATCACGTCACCAACAAGAGTAGTTTTTTAGAGGCTGGCGATCAGGGAATTTACCATATGGACCGTTGCGAAGTTGAAGAGTCAAAGGGCATACCGGAAGGGGAGCTGTATGAGTACGCCGGCAGCACTGAACTTGGCATGCACGTGTTTCGCCTAACTCAGACTGCCGCTGCACTGACAAAAGATGCCCGGGGCGGCTATCGCCATGATCAAGAAGAGGCTGAAGCGATTCATAAAGATATTGCTGAGCGCATTAGGGCTATGTCACACCTTAACAGCGGGGTATTTCCCGAGGAACTACCTGCGTCAAGAGATAACATCGAGGCCGTAAAGCAACGTTCAATAGAGAGAAGAAGTCAGAGGCGTGGAGGTCTAGGTGAAGGTACTCAAGTTCCACTATTATAATGGCCGACTGCTAATCTAGTGGACCGCTACTCCGGGCGGACCTTGACGGCCTGTAGCATCTCACGATGCTGTAGTGCTCGCATCTTGTCTTTGCGCTGGCTACGCCTGAATAAACGCCACGGTATTACGAATATGCCAAAGATGCTATACCAGCAGAATACAAAGGACCAGGCAAGCAAACCCAATGCGATTGTAGGGGGCATGAGCAGTAGCCATTTAATCCACACGTTCGATGACAAGCTCGTTAGCCGCCACAGCCGAGCAGTAGAACCGACAAATGACATCGGTGATGAGAGAATTACCTTTTCTGAAGCGAGCTTTTCCATATGAACTCCTGTTTAGTTGGTGTGCGCCAACGTGAGCCTATAAAAAGGACAGCCACGCTGGACTGTCTAGGACCCAAGCAAGCGGGTTACGCCTACTCTTTCTGAACCACCCCACACCTCATCCCTCACCCCAGGCCAGCAGGGCGTAGCCCTGTTGCAATTGCTCATATGCCTGGCGGAGCCAGGAAACTTGCTTCTTGGCATGTGTCTTGCCTTCGTTGGTGACCGTTCGTCTGGTCGGCCTGGTGACTGTGTAGAGTAGTGCGATACCTAGGGCTACGAACCAGAGAAGCAGTTTGAGGCTCAGGGGTTTGTTGAGCCGGGTGCGCTTCAACTCCCAGATGTGTTTCATATCCTTGAACGTCTCTTCAATCTCAAACCGGTGGTAGTATATGCGGGCAACTTTTGTTCGACTGCTACCCATGTCATTCGTCAGGATATACCAGGGTTCCGGATGTCGCCTGCTCTTTGGTGTTCGGATGACCCGCAGGGTCAGTCCGAACAGTTGGATGGTGTTGTCACTGCGCCCAAGCTGCTGAAGCGCGGTACGCTCACCGTCGAACTCGATGTACCGCCCAGCTTTCATACGGATGTAGAAGGTCGCCCCTTCTGCCGCCAGGTGGGTGACCAAACTCTCGTTCCCAAAGCCCCGGTCAAACACCAGTTTTGGCCAGAAGCCCAGACGGTCATGGAACTCCTGCAATGCGTCAATGGTATGACCGGTGAAGCTCTGCTGGGTCCGGGCGAACAGCATAGCTGTCCTGAGCTTCTTCCAGCGAGGACTGGCGTCCTCGTGGGCGGGGATATGCAGGGCGTAGGTTGTTTCCGCAAAGCATGGAATGGCTCTGCCATTCCTGGTTTGGATTGCCCCGACTAAAGCCGTCAAGCCGTGCATGTCGCTGTGGTCGACATTGACGTAGTCGCCGGGACGAACCAGGTTTAGAGTGTCGAATACGGTGCCGAGATAGTTGGCTAACTTGCGGTTTTTGAGCAGCCGGTCGCACTTGGTGCTAGCAGTATTGGGGTTCCTCACGACCATGCGGGCAATTTCCGTTGGCGCTCTGGAAGGGTTTCAGGCCGTAGGCCTGCAACCCAAAGGCGAACTGGTGCAGCCAGCGAGCGGGGACACTTGGTGTGAGCTTGTTTTGCATGAGGGTACGGATGTCCCGTACAATGGGGGCTGACGGCATATTTGTTTTCCTTGTTTTAGTAGATACGGAAAACAGTGTGCCGTCTTTTTTGGCTCAGCTCAAGCACAAAGAACGCCCGGCTGACGCCGGGCGGGGTGGTGTGGAGAGTTCCTTATGACTCTGCGAAGTGATCTATAACGAGTAGTCGGGCACGAGCATGGCCTTTGCTAAATCTCTCAAGCGTGTGCCTCTTTTCTTCCTAGGTGCGGCTCCCTCAGCCCTCTCTTGTCCATCATCATTACCAGTCGTCTCTTGAGCGCTGCTAGACCGAACGATCATCAGGTTGGCCGAAGAGGCCCCACGTTCAGATGCTCTTGCCCGTCGCTCCTCGGTACGTATAGCATATTCTCCTATCAGAGATGCAGACCAAAACATATCAGTAAGCACAGCACCTACACCTACCGCCACTTCTATACCTGATCCAAATTGGAAAAGAGTATCACCATCGGCAAACCCGGTCATACCTCCAAACACCAGCCCCCCCACTGTGGCAGCTACCTTGCGTAAACAGCGCTCTCGTCCTGTAAGGAAAACGTGCTCCTTGCTTACATGGTCACGCAAATGCCGCGCTTCATGTGCGAGTACTTTACCCGTAACCGGGCTATCATGGTCTCTTACTTTTACGGATATAGCTGGCTGTTTGTTATTATCAGGAGAGCTAGGGTCAAACGTTCCACCAACAATAGGGTCATCAGTTCGTTTGATGATAATAGGATATTCAACGCACTGCTCCGCCGACATGCCGCCCTGCATTAAAGCTTCTTGGAATGCTTCGTGGTCGACATCCAACACCAGACCTTTTTTACCTGCCTCTTGGCCAAGTTGCACATCAAAGGCAACAGCAACCAAAGGCTCCGCGAGTTCTCTCATATGCTGCATACTATAGCATAATGTAACGCATCTGTCTATAGTCGCAGTCTGACCCGCGCCACACTTCCGACCGCCGCCAAGCGGTCGTTTGTTTGCAGCTAAAAAAGACGACACACTTTTCCTTGGTTACCTTACAAAACAAACAAGGAGAAAATATGTCGTCACCAGGCATTGTACGTGGTATCCAGTCACGGATACAAAACCAATTACTGCCGAGCGTTTCCAGCCGCTGGCAACACCAAATCTAAAGACATCACACTTAATCTTGCCCGCTTTGGCTTGCCCGGAAGCCCAGTAGTTCGTAGCAAAATGTCCGTGACTCCAAATACCGTCTAAACTCCTCAGCTACTTCCTTGAGCTTGGTAATGTGCCGGTTGTGAGTG